>CAZEXF010000111.1:0-3234 GCA_964516855.1 uncultured archaeon
GTGATCCCCAAACCTCATGGTTGGTCCTGAACCTCCAGAGCTCCTTGCCGGTCTTGGCATCTGTGCAATAGAGGTTCCCGTCATAGGAGCCGAATATCACCCTCTCCTTCCACGGGGTCGGGCTGGTCAGGGCGAAGTCCCCGGTCCTGAACCTCCATATTTCCTTTCCCGTCCTGGCGTCCACGGCGTACACGTTGTTATCCTTGCTGCCGAAGTATACGATCCCGTCTTTGTGGGAAGGGGTGTTCCAGCACTTGTCCCCTGACCTGAACCTCCAGACGGACTTCCCTGAAACGATATCTATGGCATAGAGATAGCCCTCATAATTAGTGATGTAAAGCGTCCCGTCCAGTATGATCGGGCTCGGATTAGACATGCCCCCGCCGGTCTGGAACCTCCATACCTCCTTTCCCTTTCTGGCGTCGGCCCCGAATATGTTGTGGTCGGCCGCCCCGAAATACAGAACTCCTTCGTGAAGGACGGGCTTCGATTCGATGCTCCCGCCGAAGCCCAGCTCCCAGACCCTGAAGGCGACGGTACGCTCCTTAACGCTGAAATCCGACAGTTCAGCGTCAAAATCAGAGAAACCAGACTGGTCAAAGGCGAAGTCCATGCATAAAATTTGAAACTGAGGTTTTTATTTCTCCACTATCTTCTTCCCCTTCTCCCGGGGGATCACCTTTCTCTTCCAGCCCGGGAACCTCTTCATCAGCTCCCCTCCTCCCATGAGCCGGTCGAGGAAGATGGAAAGGGCGGCGATCTCTGAATGGGGCTGGCCGGTGACGGATACGTTGTAGTCCGCCAGGTCGTACATCTCCGGGGGGACCTTCTCTCCCCCGACCACGACGAGCACGTCCTTTCCCGATTTTTCGATCTTTTTGATCTTCTCCTGGACCGGGATTCCGTATACGGTGAGATGGACGACTATGCCTTTCCATCCCTTGACGAAGGACCTCCAGTTCTTTTCATAGTTAACGGAGAATTTCCCTCCCCACTGCTCGACCACCTTGGAAACGGACTCCTCCATGCCGGAATCCTTCGCCCCGGAATAGACGAGGTCCTTCGCCCCGAAAGCCCTGGAAACGAGGCACACGTGAGTCGATATCCTCTTGTCCCTTGAAATCCTGTGGCCTAGGCGGAAAACGGTGACCTTCATAATGCTATGGTCGTATTTCAGGTTTATATTATTATATTCTTACCGAACTCAGCCTTCTGGAGAGCTCGTCTATCCTTGAATAGAAATCGTGAGCCTCGTCCTCGGGAATCTTCCCTGTCAGGTGCCTGTACATCCCCATCACCCTTTCATAAAGCGCCTTCGCCAGCTCGAAATCCGCGTTGTTCAGCTCGTCGTAGGCCTCCCTTATAAGGCCGTCCATCTCCTTCTTTTCGGAATTTATCCTCCCGATCTCCCTGTCCACGGCGTCCGGGGGCCTCCTTCCGGGCGGGGAATAATGGTATCTAGGCCCGGCTTCCGTCTTTACGGGCGGGTTTATGACGGGAGTTCTGCTGACCGAGTCCTCGATTTCCTCCAGTTCCATGTTGATGTCCCTGTCTTCTATCGCCTTGAGCCTCCTGTGGACTATGTCGAGCTTCCCGTGTATCCTTCCCGTCTCCGATCCGCTCTCCCTTTCCAGGCCCGTCACCCTCCTGTCCAGCGCCCCGAGCTCCTTCTTGACGTGGTCCAGCTCCCCGGAGAGGACGTCCATGGATTCCACGAGGCTCTTCACGCTGGAGTCGGTAACGGGCACGGGGATCTTCTTTCCGGGCGGTATCCTCTCGTCCACCTTCTTCCCGAGAACGAACATGAAGCTTTTCATCTTCCCTAAGTCTTCCGAAAGCCTGTTGAGCTCCCCCGTGATGGACTCCGCGATCAGCTCGTTCTGCGCCCGCTTCCTGGGAGGGACCGGTACTTCTTTCGGAGGAGAATTCTTCATCACCTGCTTCCGGAGGAGGGAGAGTTCACTTTCGATCTTCGATTCCATCTCTTTCCTTATGCCTTCCATCTCCTTCTTCATCAATTTCGAGGCTATCTTCCCCGACTTTCCCCTGGAGGGGTACCTGCCGAGCTCGAGAACCATGGACCTTATCTCCCCGATCCTCTCGGAAAGCTCGGATATCCTCTCGTCCTGGGAATAGCCCATCCCCCTGAATGCCTCGACCTTGCCCTCGATCCTCTCTATCCGGTCAGTTATGTCGGGCGATCCTTCCTCCTCTTCCTTCTTCTGGCCGCCCCCGAGGTTGATGACAAAGGTCGGCTTCTTTTCCTTTTTATTGCTCACGCTGTCCTTCTCCCTGCCCAGACTGAAAAGACCGCCCATATGCACACCGTCAATATTGTCAATTAATTTTTCTTTTCGCTACTAAATAAACGTTCTCCTTCCCGGGGAGGTATTTATTTAAAAATCCTTATTACACCCATTAGTTATGCTGCTGAGAGATCTCGAGCCCTACAAGCCGCTGGAAGGGAATTTCGTGGTGAAGTTCAAGAGGGACATCGTCAAATACGCGAAAGGCTACATGTTCCAGCTCAGGGTGGGGGATTCCTCCGGGGAGATCATGGCCCGTTACTGGGGGCCCGATAACAGGGAGGAAGTGGAAAGGCTGTTCAGTTCCATAAAAAACGACGACATCGTCCTCATAAAGGGGGAATCCACCTCGTACAGGGAGATGGTCGCGATCAACATAAACCCTCCCCAGGGAAGCATCAGGGTGCTGAAAGAGGGCGAATACGATCCAAGGGACTTCCTGCCGGTGACGGAGAGGGACCAGGAGAAGATGTTCGGGGAACTGATGGGATTCGTCGGATCGGTGAACAACCCCGACCTGAAGAAGATTCTCGACTCCTTCTTCGGGGACGGGGAATTCGTCCGGAAATTCAGGGAGCACCCGGCCGCGATGTACCGCCATCACGGATGGATCGGCGGCCTTCTGGAGCACACCCTTAACGTCACCAAGATATGCGACTTCCTTTCCCGGATGCACGAGGGGCTCGACCGGGACCTAATGATAGCAGGCGCTCTTCTGCACGACATAGGAAAGATGAAGGAGCTGGAGATGACCACCAGCATAAAATCCTCGGTGGAGGGGATAATGATAGGGCACCTCCTGATGACCCTGGAGATGGTGGACAGGAGGATGGACGAGACCGGGACGCCCGAGAAGACGAGGATGAAGCTGAAACACGTCCTGGCGAGCCATCACGGGAAGCTGGAATACGCGTCCCCGAAAACGCCG
>CAZEXF010000111.1:3244-4034 GCA_964516855.1 uncultured archaeon
GCTCAGCCGGATGAAGACCGCCTCCACGGAAGACGATTTCGTGTACACCCCGGACTTCGGGAACATCTACCTGGGATAGGTTTGGATGAGTATTTCCGGTTTGTCTTTCAAGGAGTAGGTCTCCCCTTTCGGTGATTTACACGCTCTGTTGTTGAAGGTATGCACGTAGTTGTATTTATTTATACTTTCGGTGATTTTGACTTCTGCCCTGAGTTCAGGATAGTTTTTCAATGGCTTCCCGTTCGGATTTTTCAGCTGGCAACAATATAATACGGACTTTTTGCCCGCGTCCCGGAGCTCCGGCTCCTCTTCCCTCTTGTAAAACATCATGGTGACGTTGCCGTTTATGAAATTCAGCCTAATCCCCTCATCCACAACGGAACCGTCCTTCGTCATCCGCTCGACGTATTCACGGAATCCCTCATCTAGCTTCATGTAGCCCGGCTTGATATCGAAAAATTCCTGGAATTTCGTCCTGGGTTTATTCAATGTAGGTATGTTCTCAGGAGTTTCAAAGGGGGTAAGAAGCGCCCACATGGGCATCACCCTTCCATTCCGGAGTTCGAGTTCCATCCTTTTCTTCTGGTCGCTGTAAAACTGGAAAATCTGGTATACGTCAAAAGAAAAATCATAAATCGTTTCCATAGATTAGCATTTCGGAAAAAATTATTTAAATACGTATTTACCCAGAAATATTACCTTAGATAACTACGTTTTAACCTTAATGCTCAATCTGACGTTTTCTTGAGCCAGGTTTTCTCCCTTCGGTGACCGGAACAGGGGTTTCTTT
>CAZEXF010000112.1:0-3963 GCA_964516855.1 uncultured archaeon
CCCACGCACCTAGCCCACAACCCCCACCTCAGCATCAGGAACAATACCAATATCCACGGCGTGAAGACTATTATGCCGAACTTCTCCACGTTTCCGATTATTACGGTGGATATGAAGGCGGCGCCAACCAGATAAGTGAGCGAATCCCCCGGCAAGAATTTTGCCGGGTACCTGTTCGAGAAGAGGAAGGCCAGCAGCGAAAAGGCAGTGGTGAAGGCGATGACGCTCGCCTCCGCCCTTCCCTTCGACATGAGGTAGATGCCGAGAGAGAGCATGGCCACCAGGCCCATTCCCGCCTCGAGACCGTTCATTCCCGCGAGCATGTTAGTGCTGTTGCTCACGACGACAACGGCCAGGGGTATCAGCATCAGGGGATATATTATCCCGAACTCAACCCCCCCTATCAGCGGCAAAACCATGGAGGTGACGCCGGCCGATACCACCATGAGGGGGATGGCGGCCGGCAGCGTAAGCAGGGGCTTCTGCCATTGCCTCAGGCCGATCCTGTAATCCTCCAGTCCCTTGTTTTTCACGGGTTTTGCGTGTACGTTCATGTCGTCCAGGAACCCGATCATCGTGATGATCAGGATGGAGCAGTATGCCGCCAGAAGATATACGGGGTTGAACCCTGTATTGAGAATGAATGTGTGCGCGCCCATGAAGAAAAAGCCGCCAAGGAGTATCCCCAGGATCACCAGGAGACCGCCGGATGTGGGAAGCAGCGGTTTCCCGGCCTTCTGCTGGTCGGTCGCCACTATGCCTATCCTGGTGAGGAATTTCTTCATGCCGGGCGTGATGAAAAGAGTGGTGAAGAACGCTATCACCACGGAAATTACGAGGGCGGGCAACATCAAGATCATCTGATTTGTTTTTTATTATTCAGATATAAATTTATTACATGACCGATCTGAAGGGCATCCTGGAAGAGATAAAGAGGATTGAAGACGGGTATGAACGCTCGGTCAAATCCGCCAGACGGAAGGCGGAGAGGATGATCAGGGACGCGGAAAGAAAGCGGAAAAGGCTTCTGGAACAGGCGGAAAGGTCGGCCGTCCTGACGGGGGAGAGGCTTCTTAAAAAAACCGAGAAAGAGAGCTCCAAGGAATGCGAGAACGTGAGAAAGGAGATGGAAAAGAAGCTGGAAAGGATACGGAGAAAATCGAGAGACAGCGAGGAACGCTCCGTTGACAGGGTGATTGAAATCATCCGCAGTAATTAATTTAGGATATATATACCAAATATAATGTATGATATTCCCTACCGAGATGGAAACCGTGCAGGTTGGCTTTTTGTCAGAGGACCGGGAAAGGGTCATGGATGCCCTGCAAAGGAAAGGGGTTGTCGAGATAAAGGAGGCGGACGGCCTTCCTCGGGAACTCAAAAATGTTGATGTCGATTTCGGGACGCTTTCCTCGCTCCAGCTGAGGTCCGACAAGCTTCTGAACGAGATGCCGGCCGCTGAGGGGTCTTCCCTCATTTCGTCGATACTCGGGAAGCCGGAGAGCGAGAACATACGGATAAAATCCGTGGATATCGGTGACCTGATACGCAAGTCCGAAAGGGTCATCGAATTCGCCGAGAGGGAGAACAGCAGGATTGGGGAAAACATAAAAAGCGCGGAGAAGGCTTCGGGAGACCTGAAGGGGCAGGTGAAGATTCTGGCGGATATTAAGGGATACGACTTTGATCTGGCCGTTCTCAAAGGCCTGAGGGAGACCTTCTGCTTTGCCGGAAGGCTGGCCAGGAATCAAAGGGATGACGTTTCCGTGGAGCTGAAACGCGAGGGGACGTTCTTCCATTTCACCGAGACCGGGAACGAGAGCTACTGGGTTCTGCTTGTACTCGGCCTGAAAGGGCGGGAGGATGAGGTAAGGGGTATGCTCGCCAAGAGGAGTTTTGAATTATTTGACCTGAAAGGATTCAGGGGAGTCCCTTCGGAAATGATCAGGGACAGGGAGAACCGCATCTCGATGCTCGAGAAGAGGATCGGATACGAAAGGAAAAGGCTTTCGGAATTCTCGGAGAAATGGTTCAGGGAAATCGAGAGTACGAACAGGATAATAAGGTCTTTCAAGGAAAGGTCAAGGTCCCTGAACCTCCTGAAGGAAACCAGATACGTGACCTTCCTCGAGGGCTTTGTCCCGAAAAGGAACAAATACGAGGTTGCGAATGCCCTGAGCAGGATTGCCGATGAAAGGATTTTCGTCGATTTCGAAAGGGCGAAGAACCCTCCAACGGAGCTTCGGAATCCCGGGTTCGTGAAAAGATTCGAGATGCTTACCGAGGGATTCGGGCTCCCGAAACAGAGGGACGTGGATCCTACCGTTTTCGTCTCTTTCTTCTTTCCGGTCATGTTCGGACTGATGCTGGGTGACATGTTTTACGGCATGCTCATCCTCGGGGTCGCCTTCGGGATGAGAAGATACGTGAAGAATGACGTCACCAGGGTGTTTTCGGTCATTCTCACGCTTTGCGGAATATCGGCCATCGTATGGGGCGCGCTTTTCGGGTCATTCTTCGGGGGTTTCCTTTCCATGAGCCCGCTTCTTTCTTTCGGGAGGGATCCTGTATCGCTGCTGGTGTTTTCACTGGCATTCGGCCTTGTTCACATAAATCTCGGGCTCGGGCTGTCTGTCATACAGAGGATAAGGAGGAGGGAGAAGCCTTTCCAGGAGATATCGTGGTTCCTTGTCGAGATCGGCGGGGTTGCCGTTGTGCTCGAATTTTTCGGTCTGACGGCAGGCCTGCTTTACCCCTCGCTGGCCGTCTTCCTCTCGGGGGTCATGATCAAGATGAAAAACCCGGTCAATGCTATCGGGATTTTCTCATTTTCGGGGAACATCTTCTCCTACGTGAGGCTGGCCGCGATAGGGCTCACAACCGCCTACATCGCGCTGCTGGTGAATCACATGACCCTGGTGGCCCTTTCCTCTTCCTTTGCCTTCGCGTGCGTGATTTTCATCGGGGGGCATATATTCAACTGCACGATATCCTCGGTCGGGGCGCTGATCAATTCTCTCAGGCTTCATTACGTGGAATTCTTTTCTCAGTTCTATTCCGGAAACGGGAGGAAATTCAGCCCGTTAAAATATGAGGGGGTAGAAATAATTAATTAAAGGGTGATTGCATGGCTGTAGAAGGTTTGGTTGCTATCGGAGCGGGTATCGCTATAGGTGCTGCGGCTTTCGGTTCGGCTATAGGGCAGGGCAGGGCGGCATCCGCGGCGATCGGGGCGATAGCCGAGGACAAGAGCCTGTACGGTAGATCCATATCCCTGGCGGCGCTTGTGGAGACGCAGGCGATATACGGATTCATCATCGCGCTGCTTCTGATATTGTACGGATATGGCGTTATCGGGGTTTAGGTGTTCGGATGATCCCGCTGGAAGTCAAGAGGATGGTAGAGGCAATTGAAAGAAAAAGGGAGGAGGAGCTGTCGGAAATACTGAATGAGGCGAAATCGAATTCTAAAAGGATAATCGGGGAGTCGAAGGGGGAAACGGAAAACATAAGGAAGAAAATCCTGGCCGAATACGAAAAAAGGGCGGAAAGCGTCAGGGGGAAAAACATCGCCGAGGTCGAACTTGGAAAAAGGGCGGAAATGAAGGTCCTGAAATCCGAGATAATAAACAGGATCAAGGAAAGGGCGATCGACGCCTCCCTTGGACCGGGTTATGACGGTCTTTTCGAGGATCTTTTCGAGAAGGCGTTGAAGGACATGGGAAACGGGGACCTGCAGGTTCTCGTCAGAAAAAAAGACGTTCCCCTTGTCAAAAGGCTTGCCCGGGAAAGAAAAGTCAGGGTGAGCGTGAGGGAGATTGAAGCGACGGGGGGACTCGTTGTCATATCCGGGAAAAGGACCTCCAATCATCTGCTGGATGACATCGTAGAGAGAAAGGCAAACGAAATAGACACCGAGCTGAATAAAATACTCTTCTCTGGTTAACATGGAACTGCTGAATCT
>CAZEXF010000113.1:0-3956 GCA_964516855.1 uncultured archaeon
CCGCGGGGTAATACATGGCGGTGATCAGAACTCCCCGAGATAGGGGGATTTCCTTTCCCATATGGCATCCGGGGAAAAGCGAACAATGTCAAGCTTTCTTGAATGCTGATCGCTGAACGGGCAGGGGTCGTGCCCCGGGAAGTTTAGATCGAGATCCCTCAGTTTTTTCTCCATCCTCACCTTCGCGTGCAGGGGGTTATTCCCTTCCTCCTTTATTGTTCCATATCCGATTTCCCTGAATCCACACGTTACGTAAAACTGCCCGTAAAAGGTATTCATTTGAATAAATTGGCAGGAAGCAATTTAACCCTATACCATTATGCTCGAGATCGCCTTCTCTATCAGGTCGCCGAACATGAAGGACGATCCTACTGCGACGAGGAAATACATGATGATCGCGACCATCAGCATCTTCCCGGCGAGATGCCACTGGAACACCTTGTTCTCACCCTGGGTGATCTTCGTTATGAAGAGGGCGAGGATGATGATTACTTCTATCAGGTATATGCCGATGACAACCTGGAACACCTCCGGGGATATGGAGGCGCCTCCCCCTCCCCCGAAGAAGCTGGAGATGTTCATGAACATCATGGAGCCGGAATCAAGCCCCTGGAGCCTTCCCATCAGGTTGCCTATTATGGTTATTATTATCTGGGACATGCTCACGATGAGTCCCGTTATCATGGGCGTGAGCAGGTAGGCCTGGAAGGTCATGGAAGAGACGGACTCCTGGAGGAGGTCCCTGATGTATTCCTGGGTTTCCCTGATGCTCCTCAGGTATTTCGCCACCGTGAGCATGCCCTCGGCGGCGTAATTTACCCCCTTCCTGGCGACGTCCACTATCATGAACATTATGTTCTTGATGAGTTTGCTGGGATAGTACCTGATCGCCCCGTACTTCTCGTTGAAGATGGCCTCCCTGAACGTCATACCCAGGTTCCGGATGTTCCTCAGGGTTATTATGAAGAGGTCCGCTATGCTCATGTCCTTCACGTCCTCCACCGACTTCTCCAGGGCCACCTCGGTGGGGGTCCCCCCGCCTATCCTGTTCCCCAGCTGGAAGAGGGCCACCTCGAACTCGCTTTCCGTCTTCTGTATGTCCCCCTGTATCTTCATCCTCTGGAAATTGCTCAGGAAGAAATAGGAGGCGAGTGAGATCGCGATCCCCAGGGTGAAGAAGCAGGAGATCATCAGGGATACCGGGCTGTGGTTCACGATTATTTCAGGGTCTGATGGCGGGAATATCAGCTCCGGGTTGGCCGAGAAGTACATCACTGCGGGTATTATGAACATGGCAGCTATCAGCAGGGATATGGGAAGGACCGGTATCATCACCCTTTTGGTCCCGGTTTTCAGCAGGAAGGAGCCCTTCGGGGGGAGATCGGGATGGGTGGAGGTGTCGATCTCCGAGAAGGTGGTCGGCCTCTTCTTCAGGACCGAGTTGATGAACCAGATTATAAAGAAGGGAAGCACGATGTCGTAGCCCACTATGAAATATTCCATCCTGGCGATGTCGTTGAGGAATATGGCCGCCATGGGAGCCATGATAGACCCCAGGACGGGAAGTATTATCCCCATCATGTGGATGACAGTCACCGGCATGGTGAGCTCCTGGGAGTAGTGCTTCATCCGGGTCTTGGTCCCTTCCAGGATCACGTCGAGGGACTCGTCAAGGACCTTCATCGCCCTTTCCCCGGTGTGCGTCTGGGAATCCCTTATCAATCTCAGGGATTCGGCGAACTCCTCGTTCTCCGGCTTCCACTTGGCGATGTAGTCGGTGAGCGCATTGCTGGCCGAATAGTATTTTCCCATTTCGATGTCCCAGATGAGCCTCCTCATGTCCCATGCCAGTGGGCCCGAGATGTTGGAGGCGGCGAACTTGAGTGCAAGCTCCAGGTTCTGGTTTACCCTCATGGAGACGACCATGTAGAGTATCGCCAGGACCACCTGGGAGCTCGCCCTTATGCGGTAGGATTTGAGCATGTTTTCCGGGTATTTCAGGAAATAATATGAAAGGCCCACTCCTCCCATGGAGAGGAAAAGTATCCCTATTATGGGGATGAGTCCCGCAACGGCAAGGAGGACCGAGGCGATCACGAAGGCCAGTATGGTGAGAATCACGAGCGACATCACGTCCTCGGGCTTTATCCTCATTCCGGTGAAATCGATGCAGCTCTGTATCTTCGTCCTGGTGTCCTCGTCGGGGCCCATCGTTAGTATCTTTCCGGCCGTCCCCGCCAGCAGCTCGTACCAGTTCTTTTTCCTCTTCCCCTTCTCCTTGAAAAGCCTGTACTCCCTGGACTCGATGGAGGGATGGGAATACATGGCCCTTTCCGGGTAATCCCTTCTTCTCACCTTCTTCCTTTTCCAGAAAGCCATGGGCACCCCATCTTAATTATTCTTCTACCTTCCATGTATATATTGAAGGCCTCCCGTTTACGAGACCCTCGTGGCTCATCGTGAGCCTGTATCTTCCCCTCTCCAGCACGGTCCTGTTGGATATGATGTTGATGTTGTCGTAGCTGGAAGCCACCTTGATAGGGTAGCCTTCTCCGAGGCCGTACCCGAAAGAGGGGTATATTTGGCCGGAGAACTCCCCGCTCTCGATCATCTCCATCCTGTTTTCTATGCTTCTCCAGTCCCCCCTGCTGAAAACGAGATAGACCCCCGAATAGGGGAGGTTCTGGTCGATCCTAAGGCTATATTCAGAAATCGAACCGTCCGTTCTCAGGGCGTTGAAATCCTCGCTTATCGAAACGAGGCCGAAAAGGGAGTCGTTGAAATCCGATGAGAGGTAGCTGTGCTCCGGATCCATGTACTGGGTTTCCGTCACGGAGCTTCCGGAGAAGTCCCCCGTCCCCGGCACGTGGACCCTGGCCTGGGTGTTGTTCATAACCAGCTTCACCTGGATGGAGATCTGGGACACGGCAAATCCGAAAAGGTGGGAGCTGCTGGTACTTGTGATGTCCACCGGGACCAGGGAGACGTTCCATACCCCCTGCTCGCCGTCGGAAGGGATCAGGTACTGGTATTCATAGGCATAGCCGTCCGGGCATCCCTGCCCGAAATACCTTTCCATGTCCTGGGACGAAAGGGATAGCTTTGTCATCTCGCCGTCCGTGACCTTCCGGCTCCCGAGAGGATCGGTGATGTTGATATAGACCTTTCCTATGTCGTCCTTCCCGTCCTCGTCCGTTATCAGTGCCCATATCTTGACAAGCCTGTTCGCCGTGAAGAAGCTTTTCTTTATGTTCGACCTGCTCAGCGTGGCCGTCTTGTAGACGACGGGTGGAGGCGACAGCACCAGCCTGCTCGCCGTTACGGCGCTCCCGTTCTCGTACCCGTCCCAGGCCTTTGCAGAGCAGTTCCAGGTCTCCGTCCTCGTCGTGTTCCCGGATCCGAGCACCGAATACGTCTCTGACGTGTAGAACTGGAATACGGGAACCGATCCGTTGTACCAGGTGAAATAATATGAAACTGGGTCCAGGTCCAGGTCGCTGACGGAAGAGACGGAGCAGTTGAGGTCGTCCCCGGTATAGGCCTCCGGAGGAGTTATGCCGATAGTTCCTATGTCGGGTTCGTCGTTCTCCCTGAAGCTCAGCTGTCCGGTCATCCCGGCATTTCCCGCCTCGTCAAAGGCGAAGACCCTGAAGGCGTAGTCCGTCCCGCTTGCAGTGAGCATTCCCCTTTCGCAGGTGACCGAGCCGCCTGAACCGTACATCGTCATTGTATAGTTAGCCCCGTTCCATTCGAGCAGGCAGTGGTCGATGTTCCCGAACGTGTCCGTTACGGTCGCGTTTATCGTCTCCTGGTTGTTTATCCTCCTGGAGCTGTCCGGAGGGGTAGGTGAGACGAGATTCACTCCCGGGCTTGTGCTGTCTATGACGAAAGAGGTGTTTACCGTGTTTGAGGAATATACGCTTCCGTCGTACGTCCTGCACCTGACGTACTGGGTC
>CAZEXF010000114.1:0-3953 GCA_964516855.1 uncultured archaeon
GGCCGTCCTTATGTTCATGGGGAAGACCCCTCCCAGGCCCCCGGACGCGGCAGAGGCGATGAGGAAGACCCTGGTCCAGATGGAGCTCACCAAGCCCGAATTCGCCGACTGGCTGGAGGGGGTGATAGAGCGGAGAAAGCAGGTGGAGCACAAGAAGATAAAGAGCCTTTCCGGAAGTGAGCTGGACGAGTGGATCGGCAAGGCGAAGAAGTTCGTGAAGGAGATGCAGAAGGTCCTGGTCAGGATCGAGGTGATGAAGAGGGAGAACCTGATAGAGAAGTCCCACGTGATCATGACCGAGACGATAATGACCCTTCTCAAGGCTGTGAACAAGGTCCCCAAGGACGAAGACATCGGGAAGGCCTTTGAAAGGCACATAGTCAAGCCCGGACTGGTCTCCGAGAAGTATCTCGAGGTGTTCACGGAACTCAGCAACATGAAGAAGCTCGTCAAGGACGGCAAGATACTGGACCTGCCCAAGCAGGACATACTGATGCAGAGGGAATACGTCAGGAAGTTCATCAGGGAGGCAGGCAAGATACTGAGGAAAAGGCAGCCGAAGAGGTGAACTACCTCTTGTTTCTGATGAATTCCATTATCCTTTCCACCACATCGTCTATCCCGAGGTTCGTCGTGTCGATCACGAGATCGTAATGTGACCTGTCCGTGACGTCCATGCCGTAGTACTTCCTGTATCTCCTGGAGTCGCTGGATATCCTCCTCTTCAGACCCTCCAGAACGTCGTCAAGGGTCTCGAAATGCCCCTCGTTCCTTTTCTCACTGTCCTCTTTCAGGTCTTTCAGGATCCTCCGGGCGCCCACTTCAAGGTCCACGTCCAGGAAGATGTCCACAGAGCCTTTTACGAGGAAAAAACTGGTCCTTCCCTCGATGACGACATTGTCCTCCTTCTCCCCCAGCCTCCTCTGGTACTCGTCCACCTCCCTGTCCGTCCATTCCTCCTTCTCCCCTATCCTGTTGAGCTCGTCGAGGGTAATCCCGTGCTTCCTTGCCATCTCCCTTCTCATCCCCCCGATGTAATACCTCCTGTACCCGAGCCTCTTTGCCAGAATGTCAGCGACCGTGCTCTTCCCGGAGCCGGGCATGCCGGAAATCGTTATGATCATCTTACCATGTCTCCAAGCTGCTGAAGGATGTCAAGTATGTCTTTCTCCCTTCCCGGCGTCTCGAAAATCAGCGTCCCCTTTATGTTCAGCGACTGTATGTTCTTGATCAGGTGCCCGAGGTTCATGTCGGAATTCTTGACCGGCCTGTGGGCGGTGGCCCCGGTCGGGCCGTAGCTCACGCCGGAAAAGATGAAGTAAGCCTCCCCGAGCCATCCCTGGCCCACCTCCGACCTGGTATTGTCCAGGATCCTCCGGAAATCCCCCTCGGAGGTCAGGGCGCCGGAGCTCCTCGCGTGTATGTGGGCCCAGTTGAACACGGGTTCGGTGTTCCTGGTCCTCTTGACGATCTCCGTTACGTCCTCCACGGAACCGAGCTCCCTCACGTTACCCGTGGTCTCTATCCCTATCTTCGAGCGTATCCTGATCTCGTTGACGACCTCGTTTATCTTGTAGACGACGAGCCGCAGCGACTGCTCCTGTGGCATGTTCCTGTAGAAGTTCGGGTGTATTATCATTGACCTGAGGTCCATCACGTTCGCAACGTTGCTGAATATCCTCAGCTCCCTGTCCAGCCTCTGGTCGCCGGGGAGCCTGTGGTTGTGGACGGAGAGCTCGATGTTGTACTTGCCCGCGATGGTCTTCACCTTCAGGAGATTGTTGTAGTGCTCCTTGTAGAGGTCGGACGTGTCCTTGATCGAGGAAAACAGTTCCCTTGGGAGGAGGAAGGCCTTTAGGCCGGTCTTGTAGAACGTCTCGAGGACCTCGAGTGTCTCTTCCGGGGTTTTCACGATGGGTGTCTTCCTGCTTCCGTAGGCTACCCCTATCCTCATTCCGAGCCTTTCCTGGATCTTCAGGCACTTCTTCCGAATAAGCATTTCACCAGCTTCCTTTATTAATTATTGTGTGAACCCATAGAAATAGATAACGGCGTTATGGTTTTCCTAAACCATCCCGAATGCCGGAACGTCAGAAAGATGCTTTATCTTCCTGTAAACCCCAGATTTTCCGCCATATTTACTTTTGATCCGATTCTTAAGGGTTGTGTACAAAGCCTTTGGACTAAGCAAGGAATAACCTGCAACATCCTCAGCAACATTTTCTGTAATACCCTCGTTTGTGTAAGTATCAATCTTTTTTGCAACACCTATATCTGCAAGGGCTCTATGAGTGTTCTCATGTACAGAAACGTACCTCAACGTCCTTTTCGGATTTTTCATAAGCCTGATTTCCTCATTCCCGATTCTTATGTAATCCTGCAGGAATTTCTTGGCCATGGGATCCGACTTAACCTTCTTCAGCAGAAGCTTTGCTGTATATACTGCCTGTTTGTATTCTGCCAGTTTTTCCCTGTTGTAAGGACCTTCCACGTATTTTGGTTTAATTCCTATCAACCTCTCCCCCTTCATTGTCTCGCCATAAACCCCAAGAGTGCCATCCAAAAACAGATTCGGAAGGGCATATACCCTGTCACCATAACCTATCATTATCGAACTCTCGCTCTCCGGTTCTCTCATGAGGAAGACCCCCTCCGGTCCCTTGGAAAAATAATATGGAGGTATCTCTGTATTTTTAGACAGGATACGATTCACGTCAGTTCCTCCATCCTCTATGTATTTCCTGGCCTTTCTGACCGTTTCCCTTCCTAAACCTGTATAAAGCTCCTCTATAAGCCTCTGCATTCTAAAAGCCATATTAAACATTCCCGGAAAACTTTTTAAACGCTCTCCCCCCGTTTTTCCGGAAAAACTCTTTATATTCGCCAGTACAATATGTTATTATGCTTGTCAAGGAAATCATGAACAAGAACGTCGTGACCATCGAGCCCGACGTGACGATACAGGAAGCCGCCGAAAAGATGGTCTCAGAGTCTTCGGACTGCCTTATCGTCACCACGAAGGAAAGGCTGATGGGGATAGTGACTGACTGGGACTTCCTTTCCAAGGTCTGCACAAAGGCTGCCGACGTGACCAGGATGAAGATCGAGGAGATAATGACGGATAAGGTCATCGTTACGGGGCCGGACACGGACGTGGACGAGGTCGCCAAGATAATGGCCGAAAAGAAGATCAAGAAGATACCCATAGTCCTGAACAACATTCTGGTGGGGATCGTCACCGCCAAGGAGATCATTGCCGCGGAGCCCAAGATACTGGAAGAGATAGGGGCGATCGTTCTCCTTTCCAAGAAGGGAAAGCCGGTGGCGGGGTAGCGAAGGGTTTTTATCCGGCAAAACAAGTGTTCTTATGAAGACAAGGCTGAACAGGGGGCAAAAAAGGATGCTCTCGACCCTCGTTTTTCTCATAAAGCTCCTTTTGTTCACGATACCCCTTTACCTGATCCTGGCCTTCAGCCAGGTGATGCTCCCCCTCCAGAGGCTGGTCATCTCCCACGTCCGCTTCCTTCTCGTATCCATGGGCTTCCGGGTCAGTATAGACAATCTCCTGGTCAGCATCTCCGGTGCGGTGCCATTCGCCTTCTTCATCTCCGAGGACTGCACGGGGTGGAAGAGCATGCTTCTTCTCGTCGCCCTGATATCCGCGTTTCCCAAGGTAAGGATGAAGGAGAGGCTGGCAGGCGTCGCCTTCGGGATACCGGTGATATACACGGGAAACCTGGCAAGGATCCTCGCAGTAGTCTTCGTCCAGCAGTCCCTCGGCACCGGGGCGGCGATGGTACTCCATGATTACCTGTGGCAGGCGGGGCTGATAGCGCTGGTTCTCCTCACGTGGCTGTTCTGGCTATCCTGGGCGAATAAGACAAAACCCTTCAAAACAAGGCATAAGTAACGCTTTTAAAATGCCACATTAATTAAATTAAATCCAAGGTGAT
>CAZEXF010000115.1:0-3908 GCA_964516855.1 uncultured archaeon
TCATGCTTAACACTACACACACCACAAGCGGGAAGAAATGGGTAGGGGAGATGAGGGAGAGCGAGATGGGCTTCGAGAACAAGATGTCCAGCCAGAAGCAGGGCCTTGACCTGGACGGCGACGGCGCCAAGAACGGGACGCTCTATTTCCTCATAATCGATTCCACGAACGGGTATGACAAGCTGATATACAGCGATTCGCTGGAGAAATGGAACTTCACGAACGCCTCCAGGATGGTCGACAAGAACAACCCCGACAGGGCCGCCAGGCAGGTGGGAATAGGTGACATGCTCACCCTGTTGAACATCGACCCGAGGGCAGACAGCGTTAAATTCTACGACCCCTCCGCACTCGGGGACTGGCCCGAGATGGGCGACTCCAGGATAGGCGACAACGTGACGATTCCCGTCGTGGTGAAATCCCCGAACGGAAGCTCCGTATCCGCGGATGTGGCGATACTCCACATGAAGGTGAAGACCGATAACGGGATGCAGATAGTCTCTACCGGGCTTCCGGCTTCCCAGATAAACGGGATAGGGGAGCTCAGGATAAACGTCAGTTCCCTGGGATACGGCTCAGGAAGGTACGAGTTCGAGCTCTGGGCGAACAGCTCCTACGGGACAGAGAAGCTGAACGAGTGGATGTGGCCGAGGACAACGATCAGGAACTTCCTCGTGGACAATTACGCCGGTTACGGGGGGATAATCACTGACTTCGTGCCGATAAGCACGAGCTCGTACGGCGGATGGGACAGCAATGTCATGGTCAGGGAGCTTTTCACCGTGAACGACAGCGGATATCCGGCGGTCGCCGGGGCGATGGAATCCCTTCATAACAGCCTGGGATACCCGCCAGGCTGCACCGATTTCGAAGAACCTTCGGGGATCGGGGAGAACACGAACAACCAGACCTTCGTGCTTGAAAGGTTCGACGGCGCTTATTACGCTTACATGACCCCGGCGAACGAGAGTATCGTGTGGGTAAAGCAGGGGGACTGCAACTTCAGCACCGCCGCGAACTACACGGAAAACGACGCGATAAACATCACCATAGGGAGCGAGATGTACATGCTTCATTTCACGAAGCTCAACGCCTCCGCCCAGGGCGCGTGGGGCGTCATCGGGCTTCTTGACTTCCCCTCCGGGATAGAGGAAATCAGGATGGACGACTGGGGAGGGAACCCCTGCCCGAAATGGTCGATCCTTTCCGTGAACCTCTCCGGGAGGATATACAACGTGGTCTTCGCCAACGACACCTCCCTTTCATATCCCCAGGCCGTGACATGGGGCCAGCAGGAAGTCTCCAAGGCGGTCTGGATGGACACGGACGGGAACTTCTCTGACGCCCAGAAATACACCATAGGAGGCAACTTCACCGCCGATGAATATATCGGAAGGCTCGGGCCCGGGCCATGGGAAGGCCTGCTCGTGGTGAACGGCAGCACCCTTTCGGACCTGCTGGGGGCAGGGACAAGGCCGGGGCTGGACATACGCGTCCAGGACGGCACCCAGCCGTATTTCGGCAAGATAAACGAGTCCCACCCGAGCCTTATGCTCGACCTCAACAAGGACGGGGACCTCGGTGACGTCTTCTACATGGCGGCGTATGACAGTTTCGACGACGGAGACCAGTCCCTCACGAGGATATACCTGGATGACGACCTTAACATAACCGAGCCCTGGTGGGCGAACTCTTCCAATGTCCAGCAGGGCCAGTCATACACCTATTATGACTTCTACGGGCAGGAGCAGGGAAACATCTCCGAGCAGGAGGGCAACGTCCCGAAGGGCATGTGGGGAGGCAACCTGCGGTTCGCCCCGTACAACCAGAACCAGTCATGGGAGGAGTCCGCCGAATGGAACATAAAGACCTACAACGGGACGAACATGATCCTGGAGAAGAACGTCTGGAACATGGAAGTGAACAACACGATCTCCCTTACGGTGAGGGTGTTCGATTTCGCCCAGAACCCGATCGTCGGGGCGAACGTATCACTCCAGAGTTTGATGAGGTTCGGGGGAGGACAGCCCTTCGCGCAGCTGAACGAATCCGCCAGCGAGTTCACGCTCCACCAGACCCAGAACGTGACCGACAGCAACGGTTACGCGATGCTCAAGATAGAGCCGCCGACTGGAGGATGGCTCGACAAGGCTGAATACATAGCGAGCATAAGGGTCGTCAGCAACGGGATGGCCGAGGAAACAAAGAACTGGTTCAGGATAGGGCAGGGAGGTTTCTGAATATGAGGACGCTATTCTTGTCAATTATGATAACGTGCTTATTGTTGGCGAACGGCGTGCTGGCCGTTTCCGTCTCCGTTACCCAGTCAGGGGCGGACACTGACGAGATAATGAAGGGCAGGACGTTCACCGTCGAGGCGGGCGGCTGGACCGGGGACTGCTCCACGGCGACCATCAGCTTTTCGGGATGCAGCTCGTGCTCTCTCTCGGGCGAGGAGACGGTCAAGACGATAGGTGGAGGCTCCTCATCAGTCACTTGGACCACCGTTTCTGCCTCCCAGTCGGCGACCGCCCAGAAGATTTCCGTCAGCCTGAGCGGGGGATGCACCCTCCAGCAGAGCGACAGCAGCTCTTTCAGCATAGTTCTTCCGCCGTCACTTACGGTCACTGCCACCCCCGCAGTGGAAACCGTTGCCGCCGGGAGCAGCTATTCGACCAACCTGAACATAGTCAACAACGGGGAGACCACCACCAACGACATCTCTTTTTCCGTGAGCGGGACGGGGATGAGCCTTTCTTCCGGATGCTCCTCCATATCCAGCCTGGCAGAGGGCCAGAGTGCGGCCCAGTCCTGCACGATAACCGCCTCGACCGCGGGAACCATAGCCACCACGATTACCGCTTCATCAACAAATGCCGATTCGGCGAGCGATTCCTTCTCCATAACGGTTACCGGAGGCGGGGGCGACAACCCTCCGGGAGGTCCAGGGAGCCCGGGCGGACCTTCAGGCGGCGTGGCGGACGACGAGGACGAGACTACAGGAGAAGGGAACGTCACGACCAGGCGTGCCCGCTTCGAGTTCGGGAATCCCGGGATAGGAGAGAACGAGAGGCTGAGGGAGGCGATAATGAAGGTCCTGAACATTTCCGGGATGAGCGAGCAGGCAAGGGCGAACATGGAAGAGCTTTCAAGCACGATATCCTCCGGTTCGGAATTCCACAAGGAGATGGCTTCCGGGAACGGGAAGACCACCATGACACTCACGTACAAATACTCCGGACAGAAGATGATCAGGAACTTCATGCTTTACGAGACGGTTCCCAAGACCATAGCCTCCTCCTCCGACGATCTTACCGTAACGGCGGAAGGGGCGGCCATAGAGATAGTCGAGAGCGATCCCGAATACCTTTTCACCTACCCGGAGGTCTATCCGGATCAGGAGCTTAACATAACCTATTCGGTTGACCAGGAGCTGGATACGGCCCTGCTGGATGAAACTTCGACAGAAATCTATGGGGAGAGCCTCGAGGAATTCGGGAAGGAATGCGAGGCCCCGGGTGAGAGGGTGTGCAGTGAAGGGAATGTCTACCAGTGCACGGAGGAATATAAGCTTTCCCTTGTCCAGACCTGCGGATACGGATGCGGGAACGGGGAATGCCTCCCCAGGCCGTTCACCCCGGTCGACCTGAGCGCCTTCCTGATGCCGGCCGTCACGATCATAATCGTCGTCGTGATAATCGCCGGCCTGGTTCTATTCAAGAAGAGCGGGAAGAAGCTGAAAAGAAGGAAGGGGGTGGGCGGGAAGATCAAGGACGTTCCCAGGTTCGCCCCTAAGCATTATAAATGATTTTTTACTAAAAGGTTATAAGTTTTTGCATGCAATAAGTCTTATTGTGATTTCATGAGCAAGAAAGACGGATACGTCCTGATACTTGAAGACGAAAATG
>CAZEXF010000116.1:0-3888 GCA_964516855.1 uncultured archaeon
CCTCGAGACTGCCGTCACCAGCCTGATTCTGAAAAATGCCGATGCCCTCAGGTTGAGGAGGGTCTTGTCGTTCATCAGCCTCTCGAAGAACCCCTCCGGTATCGTCAGCACCCCGACCTCGAAATCCTTCCTTGTCAATTCGTTTATCAGAGGCTCGCATATGGCGTAGGGGATGTTAGATATGATCTTGCCGAACCTCTTCCTCCTCTTCAGGGATTCCAGCCCGTCCCTGAAATAAAGCTGGAGGTTCCTGCTTCTGAGCTCCTTCTTCAGCAGGGGACTCAGCCTCTCGTCCGTCTCGAAGGATATCACCCTGGCCTCCCTTTCGAGAAGCTCCCTCGTCAGGATGCCCAGGCCGGTCCCGATCTCTATGACCGTGTCTCCCGGCCGCACCTCCGCCTCGTCCGCCATCCTTCTGATGATTTCGGGATTGACCATGAAATGCTGGTCCCTTTCCAGGTCCGGGTTTATCCTGTATCTGTCGAGAAGTCTTATCGTTTTCTTGAGAACGCTTACGTCTTTCATATCCTCTTACCACTCAGCACGTGATCCAGCTTCTTGATCAGCTTCTCCGCGGACACGAACTCGGGGATTATCACGACGTCAGCTCCCGCCTTGTAAAGCCTTTCCGCGTCCATCTCCGAGTGGGCCCTTACCAGGACCTTTATCCTGCTGCCCATCCTCTTCGCCTTCCTGATCACGAAGGAGGACGCGTCCGCGTAAGGAATAGTTATTATCACTATCTTGGCTTCGCCCAGGTTCACCTTCTTGAATATCTCCTCGTTTTCGGCGTCCCCGTAAATGCATTTTATGCCCTTCCCGCTGAGATGCTTCACCACCTCCGGGTCCCTCTCCACCACGATGAACTTCTCCTCCCTGTCCATCAGGTAGTCGACTATCCTCTCCCCCATCCTGTGGGCCCCGTATATGACGATGTGGTTCCTGAACCTTTTCTCCGGAGGGTTCTCCAGCTTGCTGATGCTCTTCGGGTGAGCCCACTTGCTCCTGTGCATGAAGGAGGGCTTTATCCTGCTCAGGAGCCTGTATACGTATCCCCTCATGTGGATTATGTAGGGGGTTATGATTATGGAGACCACCACGACGCTTATCAGAAGGGAATAGAAGCTCCTGTCGATGTTCCCGATCAGGTACTGCTCCGCCGCGATGATGAACATGAATTCGCTCGTCTGGCCAAGCCCCAGGCCGATGATGTTCGAGGTCCTCCCCCCGAAGCCGATGAAATAGTAGATCAGCCCCAGTATGACGGGCTTGACCAGCATGGCGAGAAGCAGGAGCGTGATGAAAAGCTGGAACTGTGTCTGTATCACGAATATGTCCAGCTGCATCCCCAGGGTCGAGAAGAATATTATGAGGAAGAAGTCCCGGAGGGCGTGGGTCTCGCCCTCTATCTCGATGTTGTAGGGGAAGTTCGCCATGGAGATGCCCGCTATGAAGCCCCCGATCGCGATGGAGAAACCGAGAACGTGGGAAGCCCCTATGAAGAAGAAGCAGTTGGCCACCGCCGTTATGAAGAATATCTCGTGCCTCTGGGCGGCGTAGTCGAGTATCCTCGGGAAGAAGAACTTGTTCATCAGGATGGCAATGGCGAAAAGGCCTATGCCCTTCAGGATGATCGACCCCACGAATTCCACCGAAAACAGGCTCGACATGTTGCTCAGGAGCGGTATGGCCACCACGGCCACGATGTCCTGGAGAAGGAGGATCCCCAGCATTATCCTCCCGTGAAGGGTGTTCACCTCGTCCCTGTCCACAAGTATCTTGGTGACGATCATGGTCGAGGAGAAGGCCAGGAGGAGTCCGAGGTATACCCCGTATATCGGGGGCAGCCCGAATAGGTAGGCCACGACGACCCCGAGTATGAAGGTCAGGATCACCTGTACCGACCCTCCCCCGAGGGAAACCAGGCCGACGTCCTTGAACTTACGGAAGTCTATCTCCAGCCCGACCGAGAAAAGAAGGAATACTATACCCAGTTCGGAAAGCAGGGCGATCTCCTCCACGTTGGTGATCAGGGCGAGACCCGCCGGTCCTATTATCAGCCCCGCCACCACGTATGCCAGTATTATCGGCTGCTTGAGCAGCTTGGCGACGTACGCCAGGACCGCTGAAAGGAATATTATAAGACCGACATCGAACAATAATGGTAAAGCCATCCTATCACTTTATTATTATTTATTTTTCTCATAAATAAACAAAACAACTTAATTGGTATCTATGGGAAAGGAAGACGGATCCGGAAAGGACGAGATAAAGAGTATAGAGGAGGAGATCAGGAAAACCCAGTACAACAAGCACACCCAGTACCACATAGGCAAGCTGAAGGCGAAGCTAGCCCGCCTCAGGGAGACCAGGGAGAAAAGGAAAGGGGTCGGGGTGGGCGGAAGGCAGTATTCCGTGAAGAAGACGGGGGACGCCACCGTTCTTCTGGTGGGCTTCCCCTCCGTGGGGAAATCCACTCTCCTCTCCAGGATAACCAACGCGGATTCGAAGGTCGGGGATTACGACTTCACCACCCTTGACATCATACCCGGGGTGCTCGAATACAACTCCGCGAAGATACAGGTGCTTGACGTGCCCGGGCTGGTGAAAGGCGCCTCGGAGGGAAAGGGGAGGGGGAAGGAGATACTCTCCGTGATGAGGAACGCCGACCTCGTCATACTCATGATCGACCGGGAAGGCCAGCTGGAGGTCCTCGGTTCAGAGCTCTACAACGCGGGCTTCAGGCTCGACCAAAAACCTCCGGACGTTATGATCAAAAGGAACGACACCGGGGGGATAAGGATAGGGAGCACGGTCAGGCTGAAGCACCTCGACCACCGGATGATAAAGGACGTCCTTAACGAGTACAGGATCCACAACGCAGAGGTCCTGATAAGGGAAAACCTCACCCCGGACAGGTTCATAGACTCCCTGTGCAGGAACCGGGTGTACGTCCCCTCGGTAACGATATTCAACAAGGCAGACCTGCTTACCGGCGAGGGAAGGGAGGATATCGAAAGGAAGGGGTGGCTGCCGGTTTCCGCCGAAAGGGGGACCAACCTGGAAGCCCTCAAGGGGGTTATCTGGGAGAAGCTCGGCCTGATCAGGGTGTACATGAAAAGGACAGGGAGGGACCCGGACATGGAGGAGCCTCTCATAATGGGGAAGGGCTCCACCGTGGGGGACGTCGCCAGGAAGATAAGGAACGAGTGGAGGGCCGAGTACGCCCGTATCTGGGGGCCGTCGGCAAGGTTCGGCGGCCAGAGGGTTTCCCCCTCCAAGGGGCTCAGGGACGGGGACACGGTCGAGCTCCATCTGGAATGATTTTTATAAAAAGATTTTTAGATGCCCTATTAATACCTGTTAATTTATGATAAGGAATACGGACGGTGATCAGGTGAAAAGCGGGAACTGGAAGAGATGCGTTGCGGGGGCATTGCTCATGTACGGGCTCTCCCTGGCGGCCAACTGCGGATATAACATCCACAAGGCGAACAGCGTCTGGAAGAAGTACAGGGACCCTGAAACGGGAGAATACAGCAGGACCACCGATCAGATGCTTGACGAGATAGGGGACTACTGGAAGAGGGCGACAAACCTGAACCCCTTCGATTATCACCTTGCCCGGTAAAATATTTATAACGATTCCCTTTCCAATGATTAACATGGCCAAGTACAAATGCCTCCAGTGCGGAAGGGTGGTCAAGCCCGTGATCATGGAGCCCGCCACCAAGGTCTGCCCCAAGTGCGGCAGCGTGAGGCTCGAGAAAGTCAAGAAGGAATAGATTTAGCGAGATCTCATCCCAAAAAAACTCTTTTATTGACTTCCAATCCTGATTGTATCAGGACATCCTCATCTACGGTATATGTCCCCTTTTCAACTTGGAA
>CAZEXF010000117.1:0-3874 GCA_964516855.1 uncultured archaeon
ATCCTGGTATTTTCCCTTGATGGCATGAATAAAATAACACATAAAATCTTTATAATACTTGTATCAATTTTTTCAATGAACCGGGTGAGTCGTTTAAATATCTTTAGTTCAAAAAATTCTATGGATCCGGCTAATCGCCCTCGAAAGACGCACACTTCGTGCACGTCAGATAATGTATCTGAGACGGAATTGTATCTCCAGATGTTATACCATCTGGAAAGACCCTGCGGGTTTCCCGGGACTGAACTCAACGTCGGGAAGGTATACGTAAGGTCCGCCAGGGCTCTTCTTCCGACGTTCAAAAATGAGGACCTCAGGGAGATCCTGTCATGGGACATAGATAATTACGCGAAGGAATACGGTGACTGAAACCCTTTCCCCGAATTCCAATAATGAAAAATAGATTTCTGATTACCGAAATCGTTATAAACGGGCATGCACCAATAATTACACACTATGTTTTCGGAAACTTCCGGTGAGACAGAAAAGCCTCTTTCCGGTTCCGTGGCATTCACGGACGTGATGAAGGAGAGGTCAGAGAATGCCTTCGAGAGGGCAGTGCCCCCTGAAGAGAAGCCTAGGGAGCCGGCCCCTGAATCCTCTCCGGCCAGTGAAAAAGAGGAAAAGGACGACTTCGAGAGCGTCCGGGCGAACATCATGGTCTTCGGATGCGGCGGAGGGGGCTGCAACACAATCACCCGCCTGACCGACATGGGCATAGAGGGCGCGAAGACGGTCGCGGCCAACACCGACGCCAAGCATCTCGTCCAGACCAAGGCGGATTCCAAGCTCCTGATAGGCAGGGAGCTCACCAAGGGCCTCGGGGCGGGCGGATACCCGGAAGTTGGAAGGAAGGCCGCCCGGGAGAGCGAGAGGGAGATAAAGGATCACCTCAGGGACTGCGACCTCCTGTTCGTCTCCTGCGGACTGGGAGGCGGAACGGGAACCGGCGCCTCCCCCGAAGTAGCGAGGATAGCGAAGGAAGCGGGCTCCATCGTGATATCCGCGGTCACCCTTCCCTTCAGGCTGGAGGGCACCAGGGTGAGAAGGGCCGAGGACGGCCTGCTCCACCTGAGGGAGGCCAGCGACACCGTGATAGTCATCGAGAACGAGAAGCTCCTCCAGATAGCGGGCCAGAAGCCCCTCAACGAGGCGTTCGCCGTGGCGGACGACCTGATAGCGACCATGATCAAGGGGATCACGGAGACCATCTCCCAGCCTTCCCTTGTGAACCTCGATTACGCCGACGTCAGGACCATAATGAACTCGGGAGGGGTCGCCACCGTGGGGGTGGGAAAATCGGACACCAAGAACAGGGCACAGGAGGCGGTCCAGCAGGCGCTTTCGCATCCGCTCCTGGACATCGACTACTCCGGGGCGACAGGTGCCCTGATACAGGTGATCGGAGGGGAGGACATGACCCTGGACGAGATAAACCTGATAGGTGAGACCGTCTCCAGGAACATGGACCCGGACGCGATGGTGATGTGGGGGGCCAGGGTGCTGCCGGAATACAAGGGGAAGATGCAGGTGATCACCATAATCACCGGGGTGAAGTCCCCGTATCTCCTTGGGAAGCCGGCGGAGCAGAGGGCGGGCGCCGTTAAGAACGAGCTGGGAATAAGAACAATAAATTAGTCATCATTCATTTTTATAATTTTCTTCCGTGTCGATTTTCAATTCCCGCTTCCGCCTTTTCAGGTATTTGAACGTGTCCTGGACCGTTTTCATCGCTTCCGCATCTTCATCAGGAATGTCGATGTCGAATTCACATTCGAGCCCCATAATCAGTTCTTCTCTTTCCAGGGAATCCGCCCCCAGATCGTTCACATAATCCGATGAGAGTGTTATCTCTTCGGGATCCACCCCGACTCTGCCAACGACAACGTCAACCATCCTGTACCAGATTTTTTCTCTAGTTTGTCTTTGAATTCCGGAATCTGATATTCATCTTTCATGATCATTCGCCTTGATGAATTATAATGATTTTCATTTCACATGTTTTCTAATATGTATTTCGAAATATCTTTTTTATTCAGGTAATCGAACGTCTTTCCCACCGTGGTGAGCTTTTCGGCGTCCTCGTCCGGGATTTCAACGTCGAATTCATCTTCCAGTGCCATCATAAGTTCAGCATGATCATGCGAATCCTTACCAAGGTCATCCGCAAAGCTTGCCGGAAACTTTATTTTTTCCTTTCCGACTACCAGCCTTTCGACGATTACCTCTCCCATTTTCAGCCATATCTTCCCTTCCCTCATCATTTTCTGCCTGACCTCTTTCCGGAGGTAATCGAGGCCCTTCTTTACGGTGGTGAGCCTTTCGGCATCCGAACTGGGTATCTTGATTCCGTATACCTCTTCAAAGGTCTGGATCAGTTTAACCGTGTCCAGGGAATCGGCTCCCAGGTCGTCTGCGAACGAAGCGTCTTCTTTAACCTCATCTTCATGCACCCCGAGAGTTTCAGTTATCACTTCTATGTATTCACCGAAATCCGGGGTTTTGCCGGCTTTTTCATTCAGGTATGCTTCCAGGATCTTTCCCTCGTCTTCGATCTTCTGCCTGACCTTATTCTTCAGGTAATCAAAAGCTTCCTGGACCGTTAAGAGTTTTTCGGCTTCATAGTCCGGTACATTGATTCCGTACATCTCTTCAAAATCCTGAAGTATTACGACCGTGTCCAGGGAATCGGCTCCCAGGTCTTGGATGAATTCTGCATCTGGAACAACATTCTTTATGTCGACCGAAAGCTTATCTGCAATGATTTCTTTGTATTCCTTGAATTCCGGGATTTTGTATTCCCAGAGAATTCCCTTCTGGCAGTTTTTTCCGTACATCCCATCGTCCCGAACAGATGATCAGCATCGAAAGGCTTGTTTATAGAACAGCATGAAGTTTTATAACTTTATAACCGTTTGGTGGTATCCACAATCACCGTATTGGGTCATAAGATCATTTATCGGAGTCATGGGTATTCAGGTAATTGTGGAGATCGCCCATGGTCTTGATCTTTTCTGCATCCTCGTCGGGGATTTCAATGTCGTAGAGATCTTCAACGGCCATTATAAATCTGACGTGGTCCAGGGAGTCTCCTCCCATGTCATCGTGAAAATCGGTCTCGGGTAAAATTTCATCGTATATCAAGACATTTTTGCTTTCCTTGGCGTATTTATCAAGTATTTTAGTGGCATCCTTTTTGAACTGCTCGAACGTTAATTCTCTGCTCATGTTTTCTACTGGAAAAGCAAGTTTTATAAAATCATGAGCTTTTGGTGGTATCCACAGGACAAAATCATTTCCCTAAGACGTGACTGATGACATTCTCGATTCTTTCGTATCTGTCCCGGCTTTTCTCTCTTTTCCTTTCCAGCCGGTATCCTTTCAGGTCCCCCTTCCCTTTCGGGGTGACGAAGAATTCGAAGGTGTTCCAGTCAAGGTCGAGCGAATCACCGTCTATGCATGGGCACATGTCGATGTTGGTTCCCTTCTCGAGCATTCCCAGCTCGGGATAGTCTATCCTGCCCTTGTATTTCTTGTCTATATGATCGAGCAGCATCATCCTCCTTTCTTCGTCCGAGTATATCCTCACCGTAAAGGTCATGCGCATCCCTGATCAGAAAAATTGGTCTTTTAATCTTAAATTCTTATACCCCGATCCTCCCCCGGATCTTCCCGGCGATTTCAGTGACGGCATCTGTATCCACCGGAAGGCGGTAGATGTCCAGCGTCCTCCAGCGCTTCAGGTAAACGACCGCCGTATTGATCCGGAACATGAGTTCCGTGTAGCCCTCCTCCAGGGAGATCCTTCCGAAGGAGTCAGGGATACCGGTCCCGAAGGGAATCCCTCCGGCATCCCTTCTCTCTTCGAGGAATT
>CAZEXF010000118.1:0-3840 GCA_964516855.1 uncultured archaeon
GTTACACTCCAGGTGGACGGTGTCGTTCCCGCCTATGGGCAGCGAGGGGTTCTGGTGATCGTATGTGTTGGAGGAGGTTATGCTCCTTATCGTCCCCCAGTCCGTGCTGTTGGCATACCTTATGTTGTCCTTCGAGGGGTAGGCGTCAGACGAACCGAACCAGGCCACGTGGACAACTCCGCTCCCGTCAACCGCGATGTCGGGCTCCCTCTGGTCGTAGTCGTTCTGGTTCGTGACATAGACGTAACTGGTCCAGTCCGTTGAATTCGAATACCAGATGTTGTAGGCTCCCGGATTGCCCGGGATCTGGCCCTGCCACGCCGCGTGAACGACGCCGTCGGGACCGACCGCCACGGAAGGCCAGTACTGGTTGTAGGTATCCTCGCTCGTTATCTCCGTTATCGAGTTCCAGTCCGTGCTGTTCGCATAGCGGATGTTGTATTTGCTCGAGATATCATCGCTCCTTCCGTACCATACTATGTGGGATATACCCTGCCCGTCCACCGCGATGTCCGGATAATACTGCCCGTAAAGGCTGACGTTGGTCGTCACCACGGCGGAATCGTTCATCCCCCTTGTCAGGTATCCCCAGCCGCTTTCGTTCGACCTTACCCTGACATAATAATGCCTTTCCTGCTCCAGGGTCAGCCCGTTTTCCGGGAGGCTGTAATACTCCGGGTTTATGCCGGAGGCGTTCACTGCAGGAGATAGGAAGTTAATGTCATCATCCACCTGCAGTTCGAAGAGCGAACCCGAGGAGTTCCAGCGGAAGACGGTTTCCCAGTGGCTCGAATTGGATGTGTGGTTCGGGTTTGTTATCACCGGGGGCTGTTCCAGCTGGACGGTGTATATTGTGATGTCGTCGGAGGCGGTGAGGTTCTCGAATTCGTCCGACGTGCAGTTGATCTCGTAGCCGAATATCCCGAGACCGGGAAAGGTCATGTTGTGTTCGTAGAACCCCGAGGAATTGTAAACCATTCCGTGAACCTCCCCGCTGAAACCGATCTTGCAGGTGGCGTTCAGGACGGGCTCCCCTGAGGTTATGTTCGTGAAGTTGGCGAAGAAATTTACCATCATGCCAGATCTTACGTACATCCCACCGAAGGGCATTCCGTCGTCTCCCGAGTCCCATACGGCCAGGTTCGAGTTCGGGCCGGCCGAATAGGACGTGAAGTGAGGGACGGAAAAGCTCAGGTTTCCCCCGGAATACTCGCTTCCAGTGCAGACGTCCGGACGGCAGGGCTCCCCCTCTATATAGGGGATCGCATGGCCGTAAGCGAGACCGTACAGGGTTATGTTGGCTGAACGGTTCAGAGTTGGAAGGTTCTGGGAGTCGACACTTGCCAGGTTTTCCGAGATGTTGACGTAACCGTCGATGTCCAGTCCGCTCACGTTGACGTTTTCGAGGAAAACGATCTTACCGTATCCCGATCTTTCCAGGACCGCCCCGCTGACGTTGGTCCTGTCCGCAAGCTTGTGGAATTCGGTGGTCTCCCCGTCGAAATTCGAGAATTCAGGGTATTCCCCGGTCGTGGAATTCATCTCGAAAACGAAGGTCTTCTCCATGCTGTTCCCTTCCGTGTCGTTCCCGAAAACCCTTATCTCGTGCTGCCCGTAGCTCCATCCCGAGGTGTTGACGTCGAAGGGGTATTCGAAGGAGACGTTGGAGCCGTTGCAGTCGAGGAGAACCGTGTCAATGTAATCCTCGAATACGTGCAGGTCTATCAGGGAACCCGGGTTCATCCGGGTCTCGTTCATCGGATAAACGGAAGAGATCTCCGGCGGGCTCTCGTCCGGGACGATCCTCAGCATGGGATCCCCTGCAACGGTTGTTATGAAATCGTTGTACTGCTGGGACATGTAGGCGGCCTCTATGAAGGTGTATCCGGCGGCATACCTGGAGAAGAAGAGGTCCTCGTGGGTGATCCCGGAACACCAAGGTTCGTACACGCTCCCCACCCCAGCGGTCCCTCCGAATCTTATCCAGTCGGCCACGGTGTTGTGGCCCGTGGCGTCCGGGTCGTCATAGCTGTATCCGTTGAAGCTCTCCCAGGAGGTATAAACGGAACCGTTGCTGAGGTTGAAGGTGAGTACCCCGTTCTCGATCGCGTTGTTGCCCAGACCGGTCCCGTATTTCCCGTGGGAGCTGTATCCGATCACCGAGTTGTTGTTAACGTCCTCCGGGCTTGTGAGTGCCGAGTCGGTGTCCTCGTAGCTCACGTAACCGCTCAGGTTCAGGTCCAGGCAGAGCGTGTTGTTGGCGCTGTACATGTAATCGCACTCGCTTCCCGTGCAGTCCGGGTCGTCGTCCAGGACCCACTGCCCGGTGAGCGAGGTGTCGGAATGGAAAGCCCTGTCGATCATCCCGAAGACCTCAGTCACGTTGTAGGCGTCCAGCCTGGAGACGAGATAGGAAAGGTTCCATGTTTCCGAGGTTATCTGGTCGGTGAAGTTGTACCTGAAGCTCTCGAACCTTTCGTCGAGATCCATGTCGTAGTCCAGCCAGCAATAGGGATTGGAATGCCTCCACGTCAGGGAGGCGTTGTCGAAGAGCAGGCAGACGGAATGCTCCAGCGAGCTGTAGTCGGCATAGAGGTAGCCGCTCTGCTGGTAGGTGCTGATCTTCAGGGGGACCCCCTTCGTCAGGACGATGAAACTGACGACCTCCTTCAGGCTCTTGTTTACGAGGCATTCCTCGAGCGACTGCTTTATGTGTGTGTGGTTCGGGTAGATGTCCGAGGTGTCGTACTGCTGGTCGTACAGCTCCCTCGGAATCACCTCCGACGTGGAGGTGTTCAGCTCGCAGAAGTGGTCGGAGGGGATGTGCCTCTTCTCCATGTAATAGTCCTTTATCTCCTCGCCGTCAGGGATGGTGTTGTTGTTGTCGTCCTCCGTGTAGTTCGCATTGTACACGACCAGCACCTGGTAATACATTCCGGGGGATTCGGTTGATGCGCCTGCAACTTCGGGGGGAAGGAAGAAAGAGATAAATAGAAATGACAATAACCCGAACACCATCCAGATTCTCTTCATTGTATCCCTTATGTTAATTAATATAGGGAAAAAATAAATAAGTCTTTCTGAAAAACGATTCCGGATTGGTTTTTTATGTATTGCCGGCCAACCATTCTTATGGAATATTTTCTTCCGAAAATCAGGGAGATCGCCGAAAGGATAACCCTGCAGGAATCCAACAGGAAAAGGCTCGCCAGGTTCCTGCTTTCGATGAAAAGCGGCATGAACCTCTCTTTCGGCGTGGAGAGAATGGAGCCGGACGGAACGAGGTTCGCTGCGGTCGACGGCGGGATAGTCAAGAGGAGCGTCCACGGCTTCGACTTCATCCTCACGAGGGCCGCGGGAGTGGTCTTCGATTACAGGAAAGGGAAGGTGGTGAACGTCAGCTATTTCCCCGAAAAGATCCCCAACCCGGAGCTCTCCGTCATGGAGGCGCTCTCAGACGTCGATTACATGCATTCCGCATCCGTCATACGGATGAAAACCGAGATCTCGGCCGCGATCGAGACAGTCTCGAGATACAGGCCGGACATCATGATACTGGACGGGTCGATCGTCCCCCATTACCAGGACAGGCCCTCGAAAGGCTCCTCCGTGTACTCCGGGTATCTGGAGATGATCGGGCTTCTGAAAAGGCTCATGTCCGTGTGCCGGGAAAACGGAACGAATCTGACCGGCGTGGTGGAGGATTCGAGGGGGACGGGATTCTGCGACCTGGTCAACGAAAAGATCCTCTCGAAGGTCAGCCACGAATCCGTGCCGGGGCTGCGGAAGATAATAAAGAAGACGAGGGACACCAACCTCCTCTACTGGGTGCTGAAGGAG
>CAZEXF010000119.1:0-2847 GCA_964516855.1 uncultured archaeon
AGGGGCTTTCAGCCCACGTAGTCATTCTCTTCCTTCGTCTTCTTCTCCATCTGCCTGCTCTTGAGCTGCTCGGTTATCTTGCTGTAGAACTTCAGCAGTTCCGGGTCTATGGAAGGCCTTATCTTATTGAACGCCTCGTCGAAATGCTTCTTCGTGACCTCCTTGGAGTTCATGTTCTCCCTGAGGGCGTTCAGTCCGGCCTCCCTGCACAGGGCCTCTATGTCCGCCCCGGAATAGCCCTCTGTCTTTTCCGAGAACCTCTTCAGGTCAACCCCCTTCAGGGGCATGCTCTTGGTGTGTATCCTGAAAATCTCGAGGCGCGCCCTGTCGTCCGGGGACGGGGTGAGCACCTGCCTGTCGAACCTCCCGGGCCTCAGCATCGCGGGGTCTATCATGTCCGGCCTGTTAGTGACCCCGATCACCACCACGTTATGGAGGTCCTCCAGACCCGACATCTCGGTCAGTATCTGCGAAACGATGTTCTCCGTGACCCTTGTCCCGACTTCCATCCCCCTCCTGGGTATCATCGAGTCCATCTCGTCGAAGAATATTATCGAGGGGGCTACCTGCTTCGCCCTCTTGAACACCTCCCTGATCTTCCTCTCGCTTTCCCCTACCCATTTGGTAAGCATCTCCGGGCCCTTTACGGAGATGAAGTTCGCTCCCGACTCGTTCGCCACGGCCTTCGCGAGCAGGGTCTTCCCGGTCCCCGGCGGGCCGTAGAGAAGGATGCCCTTGGGCGGCCTTATCCCTACCCTTTCGAAGGCCTTCGGGTTCTTCAGCGGCCACTCCACCATCTCCTTGAGATCCTGCTTCACCCCTTCCAGCCCTCCTATGTCCTTCCACGTCGTCGAGGGTATCTCCACCATGACCTCGCGCATGGCGGAGGGCTCCACCATCTTGAGGGCGTTCTCGAAATCCTTCTTCGTCACCTTCAGCTTGTTGAGTATGTCCTTCGGCAGCTCCTCCTCCTTTTTCCAGGACAGCTGCGGGAGATTCCTCCTGAGCGCGGACATGGCCGCCTCCTTCGAGAGGGCCTCCAGGTCGGCTCCGACGAAGCCGTAAGTGATGCCGGAAAGCCACTTGAGGTCCACGTCATCCGCCATGGGCATGTTCCTCGTGTGTATCTGCAGTATCTCCCTCCTGCCCTTCTGGTCCGGGACGCCTATCTCTATCTCCCTGTCGAACCTGCCCGGCCTTCTGATGGCGGGATCAAGGGCGTTCTGCCTGTTGGTTGCGGCTATGACTATCACCTTTCCCCTGGCCTTCAGTCCGTCCATCACGGCGAGCAGCTGGGACACCGTCCTTTTCTCCACCTCGCCCGAGACCTCCTCCCTCTTTGGGGCGATGGCGTCTATCTCGTCGAAGAATATTATGCTCGGGGCGGATTTCTCGGCGTCCTCGAATATCTTCCTGAGGTTCTCCTCGGTCTGCCCGTACCACTTGCTGAATATTTCCGGACCGGAAATCGAGTAGAAGTTCGCTCCCGACTCGTTCGCCACGGCCTTCGCGAGCAGGGTCTTCCCGGTCCCGGGCGGCCCGTAGAGAAGGACCCCCTTGGGAGGATCGATTCCGAGCCTGCTGAACAGCTCCGGGTGCCTCAGCGGGAGCTCAACCATCTCCCTTATCTTGTCTATGGATTCATGGAGACCCCCGATATCCTCGTACGTTATTGTCGGGATAGACCCCATTGCTTCCACGTCAACAGCCTCCGGCTTGAGCTCCACCTGGGTGGTGTCGGTTACCTTGACTATCCCTTCCGGGACGGTGGAAATGACCGCGAGTTTCGTCTCCCCTGGTATGGGGGTGAACGAGAAGCCTCCCATGTCGCTCATGTCGAAACCCAGGCTCCTGAACAGGTCGTTGAAGGGGCTTTCCTGACCCGTCCTCCTTCTCACGACCGGATAAGGGGATATGATGTCGCCCTTCATGACGGGCCTCATGAACAGGTTTTTCCCCAGGAGATCCGGATTCATCATGAGCCTTATTCCCTTCTCGGTCGGGGCGAGCACGATCCTTTTCGCTTCCTTCACGTCCGCCTTGCTGATCTTGACGGTCTCTCCCACCCCGATACCCACGTTCCTTCTTGTTATGCCGTCCATCCTCGCTACGTTGAGCCCGACGTCGGAGGGATACGAACGGACGGCTATGGCCCCGGTGGTTTTCTGGGCCTTCAGCTGCACGATATCCCCCTCCCTTATCCCGAGCTTGGACATGCTCTTTGAGTCGATCCTTACCAGACCGCGTCCCGATTCGGACCTGTTGGTAAGTTCACCGACCTTTATCGACACGTCATCTTCCTTCTTTTCCATCATAAAATCACCTCACGATCCTCCTTAAAGTAATGTCATCAGCATGTAACAGGTTCGGCTCCGGCCTCAGGGGAGGCCTCCTTTCAGGTTTTCTTTCCGTCATTTAAATCATCTCCTTATCCTTAAAATAACCGAGTGCTTCGTCCGTATTATCTCTATGTCGGGCTCCTTCCGCACCAGTTCGATCATCCGCACGTACTTCTTCACTGTCACGTTGTGTATGCCCGTCCTCTCCGCGATAGAGTTGAGGCTCATGGCCTCCGTGCTCTCTTCCAGGAGCTTCAGTATCTCCTCCATTATCTCGAAAGGGTCCCTGCGCATAAACCTTCTCCATCTCCTTTAATGTCTATATATTTACATTTTCATTGATATCTTTTGATATTATAGTGTATAAACATTGACATTAGAAGTATTTAAAGCTTTCGGTCGGGGCAGTAGTTGGAAATATCCAATAATTTGTCATTCTAACGTAAAAATTTAAGCTTCAGAGGAATCATTCAGAAACAAGAATCATCGGTTTATTACAATATCCGCA
>CAZEXF010000119.1:2857-3809 GCA_964516855.1 uncultured archaeon
AATCAATGCGTTTTCCAGACTTGGAATCAAAGAAAAATGGTCCCCCAACTTCTCCATGCCTTAAACAAATCAATTTCATTTTTCTCTATTTGGGAGATAATTTAAAAAGATTCATGGAACGAATTCTCGTAAGCCTCGTAGAACTTCCTCATGAACATCTTAGCGGTCATTACCCTATGCTTGACGAACTCCCAGTGAACGATTAGAATTTAAGTTTTACTTTGAAATTAATTAATTGCTAAGAGGTGGTTACAATTATGAAAAAGGATACCGAATGGAAAGCGATATACGAATCATTGCTTTCTGACTTCAACAACATTGAAAGCAAGATCACCTCGATAATAGGATTCTCCGATGTTCTGAGGGAAAAGCTGCCTGAAGACCCGGAAATGGACGGATACCTGGAAACCGTCATCAAAGAGGCGAAGGACGTTGATCTTATGCTGCAATGCATCAAAGGCGGGGGAGCCGCCGGCCTCCCCACCGAAAGCACAGACGTCGACGTCCGCGTAATCGTGGATGAAAGAATAAGCGACCTCAGATCCTATCTGGAATCGAAAAAGGTCGAGATAGAAAACCAGGTTCCCAGGGACACCCGCGTCAGGATGGCCGAGAAGCATGCCGTTTCCATCGTAGGAAACCTCCTAAGAAACTCGGTCTTTCACAGGGGAGAATGGGAGAAGGTCCTGGTTTACGCCGAACGTGAACCCCTTCTCGTCAGTAAAGGGGACATTGAAAAGGAATACGTCGTCTTTCACAGCAGGGACATGATCCCCGGCAACGGGGTAAAGGGAGAGAAGGACGGAATCAAAGCCACAACCGAGGGAAACGTGATCATCCCCCAGAAAGAATACGGTTTCGGCATCTATATCGCCGGTAAGATCGCCAGGCTTTACGGCGGGGACCTGGAGATTTCAACAGGGAAGGGATACAGGGACTCCGTGGTGACCCT
>CAZEXF010000120.1:0-3780 GCA_964516855.1 uncultured archaeon
GTTCAGGACTGGTGATGAAATATCCTCAACTGCGGTGCGCTTTGAAAATAAAATGTTCATTGGTTCCTTTGACGGGCATCTTTATTGCATTGACATGGACACCGGAAAGGAGAACTGGAGATTCAGGACAGGAGAAGAGATCATTAATGCTTTGCCCTTTGCGATACACGAAGGGATCATTTACTTCACCTCCTTCGATAACAACCTTTATGCAGTTGATATTACCAACGGAAAAGAAAAATGGAGGTTCAGGACAGGTAAATATGGGAATTCGTGCTCACCGGTTGTATATAACAGTGTTATATATCACGGATCAAGGGACGGGATTTTTTTCGCTGTTTCCCTCAAAGGAAAGGAGATCTGGAGGTATAAGGTAGGGGGAGAGATCGGATCGCAAATACCATTGATACATAATGGAAAAATATATTTCAGTTCAGGGGACGGGATATTCCATGCCTTGACCATGGACGGAAAGAAGTTCTGGGAATTCAATACCCGTGGTTTGAGATCGACCTCCGCCGCAGTCCTATGGAACGATACGATATACGTGGGATCATGGGATTGTCATTTATACGCGATTGATCCGGAAACCGGTGAAGAGGTCTGGAACTTCCCGACATCCATGCAGACCCAGTCGAAATTACGTCCAGCTTACGAAGCATTCAAGGTCGAGATAAAACAGGGAGAAGATTTGGAAGAATCTCCGGAAGAAAAGAAATATAAAGGGAAGAAGGGGAGGACGGTCTCCCTTTCGGATTATCATATTGAAAGCGAGTATTCCGCAGGCAGTGATTATAAGGCTGAAACGGATTACAATGTACAATGGGTGATCGCTGAAGAAAAAATATCATGCGAGGATTTGATAACATGGACTTCGAGGGGTTCAATAGCTACGAATTTGAGATGGAACTAGAAGAAGTGGAAGTTAAGAAGGCCGGTAAATTCCAGAGGGTATGGTCCGCGACAGAAGGCGGGTCTATCGTGAGAACAACCCTCGCGGGGGACAGGCTCTACTGGGGGGCATTCGATGGCTATGTTTATGCCCTGGACATCCGATCCGGGGAAATAATTTGGAAGAACAAGATCGGAAATCTGCTGGACTCTTCCCCGATATTTTACGATGGATTCCTGTATATCGGAGGGGAAAGAAACGGTCACATATTCTGTCTGGATCCTCAAGACGGCAGAATTGTATGGAAAAACAGGATGGGCGGACCTTCCGCAGGATACGTGGGAGCGATGGACGGGAAGGTGTTTTCTTCCTGCAGGGATTCATACTTCTACGCGTTCGATTCAAAAACCGGGGATCTTTTATGGAGGTTCAGGACCGGGGATGAGGTTTGCTGCGCTCCTGGTTTCTATAAGGGAAGCGTAATCTTCGGCTCATTCGACGGATATGCTTATTGTCTGGACTTAAAAACTGGAAAAGAAAAGTGGAGATTAAAGACTGGAGGGGAAATATTCTGCCCTGTACATTTGACTGTACATGAAAACATTGTATTTGTCCCGTCTTTTGATAGTTATCTCTATGCCATTGATGCGAGAACCGGGAATGTGTTATGGAAAAAGAAGCTTGGAGATTACGGTGTTGCGATCTCGCCTACGATTCATGAAAGCAGGATTTATGTCGGGGCGAGGGACGGGAACTTCTACTGTCTTGACATGGACGGGAAGGAGCTCTGGAAATTCAAGACCGGGAGCGTCATCGAGTCAAGGGCCGTTATCCAAAACGAAAGAATATATTTTGGTTCCGAGGACAACAATTTCTACTGCCTCGACATGAATGGCCATGACATATGGAGATTCCAGACAGACGGGGAAATATGGGACGAGGCAAAGATATTCGGGGAAAAGATGATTTTCGGCGGGACGGACTGCAGGGTACATTTTCTCAATCTGGAAACCGGGAAGGAGATATGGAACGTACAGACCAGCACTCTCCGAAAGTCGGTATGGCAGGGGCCATACGAGATGTTCAGGGTTGAGGTGAAAAAGGAGAGCCATTTTGAAGACGCGGTCTCTGAAGATAAGTATAAATCGAGAAATGGGGAGATAGTTTCTCTTTCAGATTACCAGATCGAGAGCGAATATACAACGACGAGCGATTACAAGGCCAAGAGCGACTACGACGTGAACTGGGTCATCTTCGAGGATGTTGAGATAAAGGAGGCATTGGAATGGGCTTCTCATTCGGGGGGTTTGACATCGAGCTTTCGGGGTTCGATGTGACCACAGACATAGCGAAAAGGATATGGGAATACGACTACGGAGGGACGATCGTCTCCGGACCGAAGGTAAAGGACGGGACAGTATACTTCGGGTGCTGCGATTATCACGTTTATGCTCTGGACACTGAAACGGGCAAAGAGAAATGGAGGTTCAGGACGGGCGGCGTGATACTCAACTCGAGCCCGGAAATACACGGAGACAGCCTTTTCATAACATCCGAAGACGGTTTCCTTTACTGCCTGAACAGGCACAACGGAAAACTTGAATGGAAATTCAGGACGGTGGACAGGAACTGGGGATGCCCAGTGTACAGTGAGGGCATGGTCTACGTGTCCGGCTTCGATGACAACACGTTTTACGCGGTGGACTCCGGGACCGGGAAGGAGATATGGAGGTTTGTGGCGAGCGATATAATTTCATCGGCGAGCAGCATTTACAAGAATAATGTAATGTTCGGCTGCTATGACGGAAACATGTACTGCCTGGACAAGAAAATGGGGAAGCTTCTCTGGAAATTCAAGACGGGCGGAAACGTTTTCGGTGACAAGAGTTACGCCATTCAAGACGGCATCATAATTTTCGGATCTTTCGACCAGAACATATATGCGGTCGACTGCGATACCGGGAAAGAGGTATGGAGATTCAGAACCGGCCACGGCGTGGACCAGACGGGTCTGATATACAAAGGAATGGTCTTCATAGGATCGCACGACGGTAACCTTTATGCGATTGATTTCAGGACAGGGAAGGAACTGTGGCGTTTCAGGACAGGGAACAGGATAGGAAGCGTTCCTGTGGAATACGGGGGGAACGTTTATTTCGGCAGCTCGGATCATTTCTTCTACTGCATAGATTCCGGGACCGGTAAGCTGGTATGGAAATTCCGGACGAACAACATCAACTGGTGCAATCCCGCCGTCTCCGGAGGGAGGGTTTATTTCGGGTCGACAGACTGCAGGTTCTATTCTCTCGATTCTGTAACGGGGAAGCCTTCATGGGTATTCGAGGCGAGCACGCTAGTTCCCTCGAAATTCAGGGAGGTGGAAAGGCTCGCCAAGGCGGAGTTCAAGATACCGGAAGAAAAAGGCGAGACCGGTAAGAAATACGGGAAAAAGGATGAGACGGTTTCATTGAATTATGAAATAGTATCCGAATATTCGGTGAAAACCGAATACACGACCAAGAGCGACTACGACGTCCAGTGGATCATCCTGGAGGATAACAATTTAAGATTCACTGGCCAATTCAATACCATGAACCCTTTGATCACGACCACCACGACGGGAACGACTACATCTCTGTAGTTGTTCAAAGGCTTCTTCTGGGTTCGTTCGCCTGCAACCCAGCGGGAGCTGGAATGGCCATGAAAATATATTATACAGGGTTCAAAGAATCAATATAGAGGTTATCGTATGAAAATACTGCTGTTGCACTCGGATTTCATCGAGTGGGAGCCGAAAAAGAAGGCCATAAAGGATGCGGAGGAGATCGAAAAAAGGAAGCCCTTCGGGGTCGTCCAGGGAGTGACCACCAACCCGTCCCTCCTTTCCA
>CAZEXF010000121.1:0-3764 GCA_964516855.1 uncultured archaeon
CTGCCTCTTCCCCCGCTTCCTCCGGGGCAAATTCCGCTTCCGCCTTCCCCCCGGCCTTCTCTATCTTCCCCACGGCGTTCCTCGAGAACGTGCGGGCCTTCACACTGACGCCCTTTGGAGCGGTTCCCTTCCCCAGGACCTTGTCATAACCCATCGAAGTGAGGTCGATCTCCTTCTTGCCTTTCTCAAGGAGCCTGCCGACGTCCCCGATGTTTATCGTCCTCACTTTCTCCGGGTTCTTCGGCCTGAAACCCCTCTTCCCGAGGTGATCCCTCTTGTAAACCATGATCCAGGTCTTCCGGTGCTTCTTGGAGCCCGACATCCCCCTTCCGCCGCGTCCTCCGGGCTTTATGCCTCCGGCTCCGCATTCCCTGCTTCCCCTCTTCTTCACGATCTTCTTCCTCTTCTTCATATCATCCTCTCTATCAGATCGTTTATCTTTTCGCCCCTGTATCCGAGGGCCCCCTTGGGGAAGGCGGCCTTGATGGGCCTGTATCCCTTCTTCGGGGGGCTCAGCCTGATGACGGGCTTCATGTTGGCCTTCTTCAGGCCCTCTTTCCTGACAACGTCAATGACCTTCTTCAGGTCATCCTTCGCCACCTTCCTGTCGCCCTTCCTCTTTCCCCTTTCCGAGATCATCCTCTTGAGGGTCTTGTCGCTTATCTCCCCCCATGTCACGAAGTCCCTGACCTTTTTGATCATCCCCTCGTTCCCGGGGTTCTTGGGTATGAGGACGCAGTGGTTGACCCTTTCCAGCCTGAGCATGCTCAGGGTGTCCTTTACCGGCCTCTTGAGGCCGATGCCTCCCCTGATCCTGATAACAGCGAACATCACAAATCACCCTTGGTCATTCCCAGATTTTTCAGCGCCTTGAAAACGGCCATCGCCAGGTTCATCCTGGTGGACGTGGTCCCATATGTCTTCACCCATACGTCCTTGATCCCGGCGATCTTCAGTATCTTCTTGGTCTCGCTGTCCGCGACGATCCCCACCCCGGTGGGGGTCGGATAGAAAACGACCCTTACGGATCCCACTTTCGCTTCCGTCTTGAAGGGTATCGAATGGTCCCCTCCGCAGTTGCATTCCCAGCTGCCGCATCCCCTCCTGACGTTTATTATGTTCAGCTTTGCCTGCTGGGACGCCTTCTCGATCGCAATCATGTGCTCCCCGGAGATGGCCTTCCCGATGCCGAGTATGCCGTTCCCGTTTCCAACGGCCATCAGCGCGGTCAGCTTGAACCTCCTTCCGGACTTGTGCATCCTTGCTGTCATCCTGGTCGGCGTTCTCCTGGCCCCTCCGCCCTTCCCGGGCGTGCCCCCTATGTATATAAGCTCCTTTTTCAGTTCGGGGACGAGGTAATCGACGATCTCGGGCTCAAGTATAACCTTTTTCTTTTCAAGGAGTTCGGAAATGCCCTTGTATTTGCCCGAAATGACCTCCTTTCCAAGGCCGGTCTTGGGATACCATACCTTTTCCTCTTCTTCCCCTCTCCTTCTTCCCCTTCTCCTTCCGGATTCCGGGGAGACCTTCAGGACAACGTATTCCCTTTCGGCCTTCTCTGTCTTTTCGACTTCTTTATCCTCCGCCTTCACTTCCTTCCCCTTTCCGGAAGCCTCTTTCTTGGGGGATTCCTTCTCCTTCTTTTCCGCGGACTTTTCCTTGGATTTCTTTACCTTCTTCTCTTCCTCTCCGGCCTTTTCCTTTGGCATGACCATGACCTATCCTGTTAATTAATCTCTTATATTTATATTGCTATTATTTATATCTTCTCCTTCGCCTGATCCGCTCCAGCCTTTTCAGGATTTCGGGAGAATTCGGATATCTTTTGCCGTAAACCTTTAAAACCGTTTTCCATGCACTTTCCAGGTGTCTGAAATGGGTGGACTTGAACGCCTCGTACAGCAGGAAAAGGTCGACAGCCTGGTCCTCCGTCTTCTTTGACAGCTTCGAGAGCCCGAAATCGATCAGGAAGAGCCTCCCGTTCGAAAGCAGCATGTTCGAGGTGGTCAGGTCCCCGTGCACTATCCCTTCCGAGTGGAGCGCGGCCACCGTTTCCCCGATCTTCCTGCAGACTTCCTGCCTTTCCCTGTCACCCATCCCGTTGAAGACGTCCTTCAGCTTCTCCCCCCGGATGAAGTCCATGTAAAGGGTGAAATCGCCCCTCAGGGAGGTGGAGGGAATTTCAACTCCCGAGCCCCTCGCCCTTTCCATCATCCTGTGCTCCTTTCGTGTTCTTTGCTTCCTGATCCTCTTGTCGAGGTCAGGGATCCGGTATCCCTTCGGGACCCTCTCCTTGACGAGGAACTCCTCCCCCTCTTCCCTCTTCAGGTAAAGGACGGCCTCCGCTCCCCTCTGCAGCATTTTCATAAGAAAGAGATGGCTGATTAATTAATAAGAGTTTTACATGTACCCTTCAAATTCACCGCTTTCCCATAATTTATACTTAAATCCCCCATCCATGAAGTTTATCATAAACAGTTTCGGCAGCACATAAAGGTATTTGGATTTGTATACTTCCTTTATAGAGTTCAATAAATTTCTTTCATCCTGACCGATTATCCTGTTGAGATCGCCATCCATGGTACCTTCTTTCCTTTTGATGCCGACGACTTCGTGGGGGGAAAGGGTTATTTCCAGGTTTTTGGTACGGATTTTCAATCTGCAATAAAAATGTTTTCTATCTTTTACACTAGATTCCCGATCCTTCGTGATATGCCCATTATTGGAAATCACGACTTTTCGAATTTCGAGGGGATCGGCCCTTTTCACGCTTCCGTTCACGTATTCACATAATTCGGGAGTGCCATTCATGATAAATTGGGGGAGGGAAATCTTTTATTCTTAACTTTTCCTCAGTCCGCAGGCCTGTGATGGTCTCAATTCATATATTTTAGAATATTTTTCAGAACAATCGGTCATAATCGAAACCATGTCCCTATCTGCCCCAGAGCTCGCACGTCTTGCAGACCCTCTGGCCGCTGGTAGGCTCCCCGCATTTACTGCACCTTTCGACCACGAACTTCCCCCTGACGAGGCTCTTCCGCAGGGCGGGAAGGAGCCTGTCGTACGATTTCAGTATGGAGAACTTCGTTCCCGGGCTCTCCGTCTCCATCCCGTTGATGAAGTCCCTCACCGTGAACCTCGGCCCCTCCAGAAACGGGCACTCGTCCTCCTGTATCTCGAGACCCATCAGGAACGCGTAGAGCCCGACCTCCTTCTCCGGTATCTCCCTGAAGGGCTTTATCCTGGGGACGAAGAGCTTCGAGCGGACGTTCTGCCTGTTCCCCATCCTGCTCAGCCGTATCAGATCGCCCTTCATGTAGTTCATCAGTATTCCCTGGACCTCGTCGTCGAGGTTCATCCCCAGAGCCAGCCGGGTGGCTCCCAGCCCCCTCGATTTCCTGTTGAGGAGATACCTCCTCCCGACCCCGCAGTAGGTGCAGGGCCCTCCCTCCGTTTTTTTGTCGATGTTTTTAACCCTCTTATGGAGTGGTTTCCCGAACTCCCCTTCAAATGAAAAGATGTGATGCTCTATTCCGAGTTTCCTGCACAGTCCCTTCGCTATCTCCAGGCTGTCGTCCCTGTAGCCCGGGATCCCCTCGTCTATCGAGACCGCGAAAAGGCGGACGTCCTTCCCTTTCCCGAAAAGCCTGGTCAGCAGCAGGAGGAGGGCGGTGGAATCCTTTCCCCCGGAAACCCCGACGGCTATCCTCTCGCCCCTCCCGATACCGTAGTATTTCGAGATCGTCTTCCTCGCCTTTTCC
>CAZEXF010000122.1:0-3697 GCA_964516855.1 uncultured archaeon
GGAGCGAATCCGGACTCATAGAGAAAAAGACCAAGATTTACCTGAGAGACGTTTACGACCACACTATACAAGTAATAGACACAATTGAAACATTCAGGGACATTGTTTCCGGGATGGTGGATCTTTATTTATCCAGCATAAGCAATAAAATGAATCAGGTAATGAAGGTTCTGACAATTATCGCTACTATATTCATCCCCCTTACCTTCATCGCGGGGATATACGGCATGAACTTCGAATTCATGCCTGAACTCAGATGGCCTTTCGGGTACTTCATGGTTTGGGGGGTAATGATAGTCATCGCGTCCATGATGATGCTATATTTCAGGCGGAAGAGCTGGCTGTAAAGAAAGTTGAACGGTCTGAAACCCAATAAAAATATTTTTAACCGGAAATCATATTAAATGCATGGGAAAAAATAATCTGGCGGACGTTTTCTACACCCTCCCGGAGGTATGGGATTTCTGCCTCACGAAAATTTACGATAGGCAGGAATACCTCACGGGATTCACCGGGCTCATGATAAAGCTCGGGATAAAAAAGGAGTCCCTGATCCTGGACGCCGGGTGCGGGTCCGGGTTCCTCACGCTCGACCTCATCAAGAACGGCTATCGTATCGTGGGGGCGGACAAGAGCGACGAGATGATAAGGCAGATCAGGATAAACGCGAAGAAAATGGGGGTCAGCATAGAGGCTTACAACGTGATGTGGTCAGAGCTTTCGAAAAGGTTCGACTCCATCTTCGACATGGTGTACTGCAAGGGCAATTCACTCGTATACGCCGCCTCGTGGGAGAGGAACTGGATAAAGCCGGAGAGATCGTTCGAGGAGATACTGAACGCGATCAATAACTTCTACGGGGTCCTGAAGGACGGCGGATACCTGTATGTCGATATCACGAGCCACCTGGAGAAGGAGCACGACGAGAGCATAGGGACGGTCGAGACGAAAGACGGCCCGGTGGAGATAGACTGGAAGATAAGGCACGACGGGAAGAACATGGTGCGCACATGGACACTGTCCCTCAAATTCCTGAACACCGGCCTGACCAGGGTTTACCCTTCTTACAGCTATTTACTCCCCCATGACGAACTCGCGGGGATCATGGAAAAGGCAGGATTCAGCAGCGTAAAAAGGCGCGTCAAGGTCAGGGGAGAAAAAAACTACGACGTGTTCGTTGCGAAGAAGTGATCACTCCCCGTTCAGTTCCTCGTACTGCCCTATCGATCCGATGTCCACCCAGTAGTCGGTGAAGGGATAGCCGAACACCTTCTCCCCCTCCTTGAGAAGCTCCGGGATGATGTGGTCGGTCAGGTTGAGGACCCCTTCGATGTCCTGGGGGATGTGATCGAAGATGGAGGGCTCGATCAGGAAGATCATGGTACCTGCCTTGTGGACGTAGGTCGGCTTCTCGGAGAATTCGGTGATCTCGTTCTTTTCGTTTATCTCGTATATCCCCCACTCGACCTTCCGGCGGAACTCGAAGAGGGCGACGCTGAGGATTCCCTCCTTCTTCTTGTGGAAACGGATGAAATCCGTCAGGTCGAGGTCGGTTATGTTGTCCGATCCGATCAGGAGGAAGGTTTCTTTCAGCTCCTCCCTGAGAAGGTTCAGGCAGCCGGCCGTACCCAGTGGCTCGTCCTCTTGGATATAGGAAATCTTCAGGCCGAAGGACGAGCCGTCTTTGAAGTGCTCCCTGATCTTTTCCCCCATGTACCCGGTGGTGATGATGATGTCCCTGATGCCGTGCTTCTTCAGCCTTTCCAGCACGTGCTCCAGTATGGGCTTCCCCTTCAGAGGGAGCATCGGCTTCGGAATGTCGTTAGTAAGGGGGCGCATCCTGGTTCCCTCCCCTCCCGCGAGTATGACCGCCTTCATAAGAAATCTATCCCGCCCTTTTTTAAATGTCTTTCCATTCCTTGAGCGCCCTCTCGTACCTGTCCATGTTCCCGGTGTCGAACCACTGCCCCGAGAACGGGAAGCCGTACAGCCTTCCCTGCCTGGCAAGCTTGGGGAAAACGTCCTTCTCCAGCATGGAGAACCCTTTCGGGATCATCCTTATGACCTCGGGCTCTATTATGTAGAATCCGGCGTTTATGAGGTTGGAGGGGGCGTTCCTTTTGGGCTTCTCCACGAACTCCTTGATCCTGGAACCGTCCAGCCTTGCGACCCCGTAATGCTCCGGGTTGCTGACCGTGGTCAGGGCGATGGTCACGAGGGCCTTGTTCTTCTTGTGGTGGTCGTACATGTCGATGATGTTGATGTTCTTCAGCTCGTCCCCGTTGGAAACGATAAAGGTCGATTTGAGCCGCTCCTTGAGCAGCCTGAGCGGCCCGGCCGTCCCGAGCGGATTCCTTTCCTCGATGAAGCTTGCCCGGATGTTGTATTTGCTCCCGTCGCCGATCATCTCCATCATCTTCTCCTTCATGTAACCGACGGAAAGTATGACGTCCCCTATCTCGTATTTCCTGAAGAGGTCGAAAAGGTGGGTGATCAGCGGCCTCCCGTGGACGGGAACCAGGGTCTTAGGGATCTCGTAGGTGATCGGGCGGAGCCTGGTCCCCTTGCCCCCGCAGAGTATGACGGCATGGCTTATGTGCTTGAAGGCGAGGTACTTGGAGAGAATGAACTCGACCGCGTGGGAGCGGTTACGGATGTGCAGCCCGTCGATTATCTTGTCCACCCTGGAGAGTATGTTCCTGTCGATGGTCAGCGTGATCCTCTCTTTCATGAGATATATTACCCCCTTTTACTTAAAAGTATTACGAAGTATGATAACTGTGCTTAAAAGGTTTGGCGCGATCATTAAATTAAATATGGGAAATTCTGACGACGAGAGAATCCTGGTGCTGAAGGAAAGGCTCCTGCATTTGGAAAGAGAACTTACTGATTTCGCAAAAAAGGAAATGCTCGACGAGGATGAGGAAACCTGCAACTATTGCGAGGGACTGGGGAATTCTGAAAGCAACAGGAAGAACTGTTTCGAGGTGCTCAACGTGCCCTATCTGAAATCATTTTTCCTCCAGAGGCTCAAGGGAGAAGGCCTGCACGGATTCGTGGCCCTGGCAGAGGGGAGGATGACCCCGGCTTTCGAAATCCCGGATTTTTGCGTAAATAAGATGCTTCTGGGAGATTACAATGAGCTCATGGAATCGATAGACCTCGTCAGGAAAAGGACGTATGACTTGAAATGCCCGATAGGAGAGAAGGTCGAAGGAAAGATACGCAGGATCCTCTACCTCGTCCCGGCCGGCAGTATGGATTACAGGTTAATCTGATTTTGGGACTATCTACCTGAGGATCTAAGGAGGGCTATTCAAATGCATTTCTCCATTTGTAAAGATAATACAGAATAATGGCATTGATTACAATTTTTATAAAATTTGTTCCAATCAGCCCGTCAACAATGTGGAAAATGCTAAACGCAAATGCCAGATACATGCCCCATTTCGCGTATTTCAACAATCCGATTATGACGATCAGCGTGATTACAATTGACACTATCCATGCTGTAAAGGTGTAGGAGAAAAGGTCTATAGATGTACCTGTCAGTTGTGCAAAAAATAATACAGGAACCATTATTATTATGTTTAATGCAAGAGATATTCCATATAAAACCGCTAACCATTTAACGTCTTTTGTTTTTTTCTCTGAAGCGGATGCGGTTTTTTTCACGGGTGAAATTTCTCCGGAAGAG
>CAZEXF010000123.1:0-3580 GCA_964516855.1 uncultured archaeon
CGAAAAACGATTATCGCGGTTTTTCTCGTCGCGGCCTGCGTGATCTCCAGCGGGTGCGTCCAGCAGGGACAGAAGGAGGTCTACACCGTGGGCATCCTGTCCGGCCTGGATTACATCGCCGGGGCAGCGGACGGATTCAAGGAGGGAATGGCCGAACTGGGATACGTGGAGGGGGATAACATCGTCTATGACGTTCAGAGGGTGAACTTCGACATGGAAGAGTACAAGAGAATCTCCCGGAAGTTCGTTGACGAGGGGGTAGACCTCATTTTCGTGTTCCCGACCGAGGCATCGATAGAGGCAAAGCTGGCCACCGAGGGAACGGATATCCCGGTGGTTTTCTGCGTGGCCAACATAGAAGGCACCGGCCTGATCGAGAGCGTAAGCCATCCTGGAGGGCACATAACCGGGGTCAGGTATCCCGGCCCGGACCTGGCTTTAAAGCGGTTCGAGTTCATGCTGGAGATGATACCTGACGTAAAGGAAGTATGGATACCGTACCAGCGCGGATACCCCATAGTTGAAAGCCAGCTGGAGGTAGTGAAGCCGGCAGCCGAGGACGCGGGGATAACAATCACAGAGGCCCCGGCCGATAATGCGACTGAGTTGCAGGAAATTCTGGACGAAATGGATGATTCGGGGGAGACCGGAATGGATTTCATCCTTTTCCTTGCCGAGCCCCTTGCGGTCACGCCGGACGCATTTGCTGTAATGTGCAATTTCGCGGTTGAGCATAACGTGCCCATCGGAGGCGCGCTCATGTCCGTAGATGGCTGCGATTCTATTTTTGGCGTCCATGTCAACGACTTCAATACGGGAAAGCAGGCGGCCGATCTTGCGGACAAGGTACTGGAGGGCACGCCGGCCGGAACCATACCGGTTCCCTCATCCGAGAGCTACTTCCAGTTGAATTACAACGCGTCACAGGAATTCGGCATTGAGGTAAGCGAAGGACTTCTCGCGAAGGCGGACGAGATAATCTGATGAGGCTGATCCTTGTACCGGACAAAGATAAAACCATGTAATGAGAGGGACTTTTGGTCGATCACCATGTCTGTTCTGGGAGAATTGGGGAAAGCGAGGAATTTCCGGAGCCTGATGTTTACCCTGGCCATTGCCTTTTTGGCACTGAGTTTCGTGGTCCTGGCAATCTCCAGCGGCCTGCAGATATATCTCAACATGGAAACCCAGACGGAAATCCTTGCCGAAAACCAGCAGCTCATCGCCAAGGACGCGGCCAATTCCGTGAAGGGTTTTTTGCAGGAAAGGCTTTTAATACTCGAATCCGCGGCCAGCGTTTCTGATCTGATGGCTGTCGGGGAGGAAAGGCAGGAACTCATACTGGACAAGCTCCTCGGTGTCGAACCCTCGTTCCGCCAGATTTTCCTGCTGGACGACCAGAGTCAGGAACTTATGAAGGTATCCCGGATGTCAGTCACCATGTCAAGAAAGATGCTCGAATACAGCAAGGATGAGATATTCTCCCACGCCAAAGAGAAAGAAGATTATATCAGCCCCGTCAACATCGATGAGATAACGAACGAGCCCATGATAATAATGTCCGTTCCCGTAACGGACGTTTTCGGTAATCTCGAGGGTGTCCTGTCGGCAGAGGTCAACCTGAAATTCATGTGGGACCTGGTGGGCGGCCTGGAAATAGGGAAGGAAGGAATAGCCTACGTGGTCGACAATCAGGGCGACCTCATAGCATTCGGGGACATCAGCCGTGTCCTGAGGGGGGAGAACCTGGCCCGTCTGGAGGAAGTGAAAGAATTCGTGTCCGGGGACGAGCTTACGCATAAGAGTGATTTTGAGGTGTCGACCGGCATTCTGGGCAGCCAGGTGGTGGCCAACCATGCGCATCTGGGCAACCCCGACTGGGCGGTAGTGGTCGAAATGCCCGTGGAGGAGGCATACGAGACAGTGGCCACGGGCATCATGTTTTCCGCGTTATCGATGTTCATAATCCTTTTGCTTGCCATATTTGCGGGAATCTATCTGTCGAGAAAGATCACAAAACCCCTGATAGACCTTAAAAACGCCGCCATCGAAATCGGCAAGGGATCCCTGAGCACGAAAATAGACATAACTACAAAGGATGAGATAGGGGAGCTCGCCCAGGCCTTCAACCAGATGACCGCAGACCTTAAAAAATCCCACGAGGAAATCAAGAAGTACGCCGAGGAGCTCGAACTGAAGGTTCAGGAAAGGACCTCGGAACTGAAAAACAGAGTGAAAGACATGAGCGACACGAAAACGGCAGTCCTGAACATGATGGAGGACATGGACGAGGCCAACAAGGAGCTGATAGAGACGCAGGAAAAACTGAAGATAAGCCTGAAGGAACTGGAGGAGATTGACATGAAGAAGGACCAGTTCATATCCATAGCGGCGCACGAGCTCAAGACCCCTCTTACCTCTATCCACGGGTTCTCCCAGCTTCTCCAGAACAGGAAGGTGGCGGACGATCTGGACAAGAGGGGCAAGTACTTAAAGATAATGGATCACGAGACAAAAAGGCTGTCCAGGCTCGTGACCGACATACTCGACCTTTCGAGGATAGACCTCGGAACGATAAAGCTCGCCCTCGAGAAGACGGACCTTGACAAAATGATGGAAGACATAAAACGGGAGATGGAAATCCAGATAAAGGCAAAGGGCCTGAAGTCGGAATTCCTGATAGAGAGGAACCTTCCCGCTGTCACGACGGACAGGGAGAAGCTCACGGAGGTTGTCATCAATCTGATAAACAACGCCGTCAAATACACCCCGAAGGGCAGCATAACCGTAAAGGTTTTCAGGGAAAAGGACGACATCCGCTTCACGGTCAAGGACACCGGAATAGGGATATCAAAGGAGAATCACGAAAAGATATTCGAGAGGTTCTATCAGGTGGACTCGTCTTACAGCAGGAAGGCGGGCGGAACGGGACTGGGCCTGGCCCTGTGCAAGGAGTTCATTACAATGCTCGGGGGGAAAATATGGATGAACAGCGAGCCTGACAAGGGAAGCGAGTTCCACCTGAGCCTTCCCGCTAAAAAGGTCCCCAAGAGTCACATGAGGAAAGAAGAGAGAATGGCCAGGGAGACCCTGAAAAAATCACAGGAGATGGGCAAAAAACTGGAAAGTTTGATAAACGGGTGAAATTCAAAGACAGCTCCAGAAGGATTCAACTGGTCTCATCCGACTATCTTCTTGACCCTTTTTACGAGGTCTTCATTGTCGAACGGCTTCGTTATGTAGTCGGAAACGTTCATGTTCTTCAGGACGCCCTTCCCCGACTCTGAGAATTTCGCCACCGTAAGGAAGGCTATCTTTATGTCCTTTGTTTTCAGGTCGGCCCTTATCTTTTCGCAGACCTCCCTGCCGCTCATCCCGGGCATCATCATGTCCAGCAGGATGAGGTCAGGCTTCTCGGTCTTGAGCTTTTCAAGGCACTTCTCGCCGTTCGATGCGGTTATCACGTCGAAACCCTCTTCTTCCAGCACGGCTGACACGAGTGCGATCAGACTCTCCTCGTCGTCCACGACCATTATTTTCTTTGCCAAATCATCACCCACATATATTATTTATCCCATTT
>CAZEXF010000124.1:0-3556 GCA_964516855.1 uncultured archaeon
GGTGCATGCTGGTCGGGGCGGTTCTCCTCCCGCCCCTCAATGTCCTGCAGGATTCCTTCTCAAAGGGCCTGCAGATTGATTTTCTCGCCGGCGGGCTAGTTTCAGCGTTGATATTCGCTGTCTGCCTGTATCTCTTCTCTAGTAAATCGAAAAGAGAGGACTCGAAAGCAATTATCGGCAAACTCAGGAAGAGGATAGAGGCGCTCGAGGACAGGCTGATTAAAGGCAGGGCGAGCCCGATCCCGGAAAAGGACGCGTATAAAATAGCGTCAGAGGAACTGGACGGCTACCAGCCAAAGGAGGCGAGGCTCAACAGGGGAGAGTGGTACGTTCTGCTAGAAAAGGGGGAAAAGAAGGCGGGAGTGGTGATGGGAGCGTATGACGGTTTCATAAAGAAGATCGAGCACGAGATGTCCCTGAGGGACAGGATCATCTCCAACCCCCTGAGGATAGCCGGGATCGCCGTAATACTCGTTCTTTTGGTTTTCGCCTTTCTGAGCTTCAGCGGCCTTCCGACCATCATGGACAGCGTTGAATCCCTTCTCGGAATCGACCTTGGCGGAATGGATCTTTTTTCCGGGGGGAGCGAGGACATGCCGGAAGGTTGCATATCCGCAGGGAACATACTGATGGCTTCCGGTGCAGACATGTACAGCCTCCCTCCCTATTCGAACGAACAGGTGAGCGACATGCTCGAAAGCGAGACCGGCCAGGTCGTGCTCATGATGTTCGAGACGGATTACGGCGACAGCGATTACATAATCGGGATAACCATCCCCCGGGACATTGACATCACAGACATAAGCCAGGACGAGATCCTCAGGCAGGCGAATTTCTGTTCAGCGACCGAAACCCAGTTCTGCGATTGCGTCAGTCTTTCCGGCTAGACCTTCTTTATGACGTGCTTTGCGCCGCAGGCCTCGCATTTCAGGAACTGGTACCTGTCCTCCCGGATTATCTTGGTGTCCGGCTTGCCGCACTCCTGGCAGAAAACGTATTCTTTCGCGTACAGCTCGATCTTCTTGTCCACCACCTCGGAACGGAACCTTCCCTGAACGGTCAGCTTCGATCCAGAAACCTCCCCCTTGGTGGCGAGTTCCTTCAGAATGAATTTCAGCAGATGGTCCGGCTCCCTCCTGAGCTTGTCTGCGATTTCCGTGAAATTGCTTATGATGGTCTTGGCGCCGTCTGGAATTATGCTCGCCTTGGGCATGACGAACCTTTCCCCTTCGTCGCTCCTTTCCGGAAGCTTCTCCATCGCCCTGTCCAGCAGTTTTTCGTAGGATTCCATTAAAACACCAATATCCTTATTTCGATGCAATCGTTAAATAAGTTATTCCCCTTTCTCCATTTCATCCAATAGCTTCCTCTCGTCCGCGGAGAGCTTCGATTTCAGCTTGTTCAGAATCTCGAAGTCTTTTTCACTCAAGACGTTTTCGAGGGTATCCCCCTCGCTGATCTGTCTTCCCACCGTCACCCCGTCCATCGATACCGCGACCTTCTCGCCGGCTTTGGCCATATCGACGTTCTCCCCTTCCGCCTGCAGTTCCTTGACCTCCCCGACCTTCTTCCCGCCCTTTTTCACCCTGTAGCCGGGCCTGACAATGCCGGCAAGGATCTCCACCCCGAAAACGGCCGGCTTGCACTGACGGAAAACGTAGCCGGGAAGTATCCTGAACCTTCCGGGCCGGGTGGCGGAATCCAGCATGTTCTTCTCGGCGTCTCTCTTTTTCTGCTCCTCCCATTCCTGGAAATCCTCTATCAGCTTGTATATTATGTCCGAACTGAAGATCTTCACCCCCATCTTCTTCGACAGCTCCTTCGCGTCGGGATGGACCTTCACGTGGAACGCGAAGAGCACGGGCTTCTTCATCCCGGAACTCTCCATGACGTCCGATTTCAGGACGTTCCCGACCTTTGCCTTCCTTATCGGGATGTTCAGGTCCTTGAGGGCCTTTATGAGACCTTCCAAACTGCCGAGGGTATCGGCCTTCAGGATGAGGCCCTCGTTCTCGGTCTCTATCTCCACCTCCTCGATCTCCTTCATTATCTCCTGCTTCGCGAGGTCGATGCCCTTCTCGTCCTTCACCGCCCTGAGCGGGGAACCGGCTATCACCTCCTCGATGTCGTTCGCGGATATCTTGACTCCCGCGGCAGCGTGAACCTCGTCCAGCGGGGCGAACTTCCTTTCCACCCTTATCTCCTTCAGGGGTTCCGGTTTCAGCAGGGCCTTGCATTTCGTCACCACTATCTCCTTGCCACCGATGACGAGGCAGTCCCCCTTCCTTATCACCCCGTCATAGAGTATCACGTCGAGCGTTGTTCCCAGGCCCTTGAACTCCCTCACCTCCAGGACGGTCCCCTTCCCGGTCTCGCTGGTTATCTCGAGCCCCTTCTCCAGGAACTTCTGCGAAAGCCCGGCTATCAGGACCAGCAGGTCGGGTATCCCCTCGCCCGTGACGCTTGAAACAGGGACGATGCATATCTGCTTGGAGAAGTCCTCCACCCGGTCATACCTCTCGGATGAGAATCCCTTCTCCCCCAGCTGCCCGATCACCCTGTAAAGCTTCTCCTCGAACTCGTTCTGCACCCTCTCTTCCTGGTGCCTGTAGTTGTCGAGGAAGCACACGTTCTCCTGGGAGCGGTATCCCAGTATGCGGTCGATCTTGGTGACCGCCACCACGAACGGCGTCTTGAACTCCTTGAGATACAGCAATGATTCCTCTGTCTGGGGCTGGAAGCCCTCGTTTATGTCCACTATGAGTACGGCGAGATCGCATATCGACCCCCCGCGCTTCCGCAGGGTGGTGAACGCCTCGTGGCCCGGGGTGTCTATGAAGAGGAGGCCCGGAATCTTGAGGTTCACCTTCATCTTCTCCAGGAGGTTCCCGCATATGTCCCTGACGTTCTTTATGGGGATCTCGCTCGCCCCTATGTGCTGGGTTATGCCCCCTGCCTCTCCCGAGGCAACCCCCGATCCGCGGATTCTGTCGAGTAAGGTAGTCTTCCCCGAATCCACGTGACCGAGCACGCTTATTATGGGCTGCCTGATGGCCATTTCCGTCACCAAACTTCGTAAGACCATGACATAGTCATGGTCATCCCGTTTTTATAATTTTGATAGAATGGTTTAAATGTTCACTTTATAAATTCAGCTCCCCCCAGTAACGAAAGAAAATCCTCTTTCCCGATTTTTATGGTCTTCTTGTGGGAGCCCGGGTTGAAATAGAAGTAGTCGTATCTGAGAAGGTCATTGTCGATATACGTCTTGATTTTAGTCCTGTGCCCGGACGGGGGGACGCTCCCTATCGCGCATCCCGTCACCCTCTCGACTTCATCGGGTTTCGCCAGGGAAATGTTTTTCACGCCCTCGATCTCTGCAACCCTCTTTTCGTTCACCCTTTTGTTTCCGGGAGAAAGCACCAGTAAAAATTTCCCTTCATTCGTTCTGAACAACAATGATTTCACCCCGGTTTCATTCGCTTTCAGTTCCCTTACCTTGTCCGCCTGCCCGGAGGTGAAGACGGGCTCGTGATCAAACTCCTCGTATCCGATC
>CAZEXF010000125.1:0-3491 GCA_964516855.1 uncultured archaeon
CTGGGTTTGATTGACATGGGACTTGCTTCATTTGAGGGTGAAGAGGAGCCCGTTGAAATCAATCAGATATTTGATAATATTTCAGGAAAGAATGTTGAAATTGAGAATTTATCCAATAATTTAGCTGAATGTTTAACCGGGATAAGAACATAACAGGAAAATATGAACGATGAAAAATTCAATAATTGTATTTTTTCAGTGAACTAGCTCGCTCATTTCTTATTCCCGGCCTTCTTTTTCCCAGCTTTCTTCGGTTTTTCCGGTTTTTTCCCTTCGGTTTTTTCCTTCTTTTCGGCGGGCTTTTCCTTCTTCTCTTTCTTCTTCTCTTCCTTCTTTTCGGGCTTCTTCTCTTCCTTCTTCTTCGACCGCTTCTCCTTCTTCCTCTCCTCCGCCCTCCTGATCTCCTCCTCGGAGGGCTTCACGAGGCTGAGCTTCCCGAAGACCTTTCCCTTTTCCATCGTCTTGATGACCTCCGCGTCGCTGGCGTCCTTCTTGATGTCCAGCTTGACCGGGACCGGTTCCAGGTGGCGGACGTTGCACTTTCTCCGCCTGACCCTGGTCACTACCCTCGGGCCGGTGATCATGACGTGATCCTTGTCCACGTCCCCGACCACCACGCAGTAGCTGCCCGCTTCCCTTCCGGCCGTCTTGAGGCACATCCGCCCGATCTCGAGATAAGTCATAATAAACACCTATGGAAATTCATGAATATAAATGTTCAGTATCCGAAACCCCCCAGCCCCTTCCTCTTGATTTCCGATTTCGCGCAGCCTGTGCAGAGGTCCCCTCCGTAGGCCCTTGACGGCCTCTTCCTGCTCTTGGAAAGGTTCTTGGTCCTGGCCTTCATCCTGGCCGGGACGCCGCTGAGTGGCCTGCCGCACAGACGGCACACCGGCTTCCCTACCTTCCTTCTCTTGTAATGGACCTTCCTCGACCCTCCGGGGGTGGTCCTTTTCACCCTCCTGAGGGACCTCGATCTCTGCGACGGTTTCGGCATATATATCACTTAGCATATGTATAACGGATTATCTTTATTAATACGGGAGATTATTTAAATGTTTCGTGGAGTGTTCCTTTTCATCCCTTGTATTCCTTCCCGCCCGTCTTGACGGTGAATCCCTTGACGGGCCTGTCCGCGGTGTAAGAAATCTCGACCTCCTCCCCCGGTTTCAGCCTGAGGATGTGCCATACAAGGTAGTCCGTCGTGGAGTCCTTCTTCTCGAGCCTGGGTATCATGGCCGCACCCCTGAGCGAGTTCCTCGGCAGGGTATCGAACACCTCGATGTCGGAAAGGTTCCTGCCGCTCCTGTTCTTTATCCTTATGCTGACGTTCTGGCCGCTTATCTTCTTCTCCAGCTTCAGGACCGGGGGCTTGTAGAAGGTCCTGTAGAGGAAGAACAACAGGGGGACGAGCACTATGATTATCACCACCGGGAGGATCAGGGAGAATATATCCACGGAGGCCGCTCCTGTCATCGTTCCGGTCTCGTAGCCGGACTTTCTCGCCGTGAACCTTACCTCCCCCTGCTCCTTTACGGGTATCTCGGCGCAATAACCCTTCTCGGACACGTTGTTGGTGAAGAACACCTCGGAATTGCCGGAATCGAGGTAAACGACGGTGATTCCCACGCCCTGGACGGCCTGCCCGTCCTGGTCCCTCGCGAACACCTTAACCGTGTGCCCCACCCAGAGGCCGCCTTCCACCTCGATGTCGATGGTCCTTTTGACACACCTGTTGTTTTCCGTGTCGCATACCTCGTTCTCCCTGCAGTGGGCATCGGTGCAGCAGTAGCCGGGCTCCCTCTTGCATTCGTGGTCCTCGATGTATCCGCAGGTGCAGACGACATCCGTGCACTCGTGACCGGAAAGGTCGCATTCCTCATCCTCCTCCGGGCAGTCGTCGTTCTGGCAGCACTCGTATTCGGTGCAGGTATGGTTGGAGATCTCCCCGCAGGGACAGTTCACGGGATTGCACTGGTTGCGGACGCACTTCTCGGTGTCCGGACAGTCGTCGTCGCTCAGGCAGGCGTACGACTCGAACATGCTGAACATGAGGCTTTTCGAGGCGGTCCTCCCGTCGTCCGACCTGCAGCTGAAATCGATCCTGTATGTCCCGGTATAGCCCGTGACGTCGAACCACGATTCGAAGGTGTTGTTGTTCAGCCTCGTCATGACAGTCTTCTCCTCCCTTATCGTATGGTTGCACCCGCTCATGTTCAGGTTGGATGTTATCACGGCACGGAGCGCGGAGCCGGTTATCGCCGGATCATCCGAAAGGTACGTCCTGTTCTCCGGGGACTCGATCACCAGCTCGAAGGGATTGAGGTCGCCGTATGAGACGAGGGTCACGTTCAGGACCGTGTCTTCGGTCAGGTTACGGCTCAGGGAAGAGGGGGCATAGCCCTCCTTTTCAACAAGGATTTCGTAAACAAGATAGCCCGTGACGTTCGGATTTGATTTGTCCTCGATATGACCTGTCAGCAAATACGGGGAAGTGGTGCCGTTCTCATTCGTGAGTGTGTCAACAGCCGACTGGTTACCTGAAGACATTTTCACGCTGGCACCCCCGATCCCCGTGCCGTTCTCGTCCAGAACAGTAATCTGGAATTTCCAGGCAGTGAATTTGCTTACATAAGTGTTGCCCTGAAGGAGGACGTTTATGGACGATGCCAGCATGATGTCCACGTCATTCCCGGAGAAAACGGAATTCTTGATGCCGGAATCGCTCGAATCGTTCATGAACAGGGCCGTGGCGAAACCGGACAGATTGATCTGATCAAACGTGTTGTTTATGCCACTGGCGTGAATGCCATTTGAAATTGACGCCTCTCCCACGGCTTTTTCCTGTCCGAAAAGATTGTGGCTGCCGTGAACGGTGAATCCCATCACGGAGTTGGCGTAAGTGTTGCCGCTGATCATGGACCTGTCCCCGTAATAGAATACTCCCATCGTCACGCCGGTGAAGACGTTCCCTTCGATGGTCTGCCGGTCGCCCCTGAAGACGCACCCGTCAAGGCTGGTTATGTTCCCCATCCGGTTGTTCAGTATTACGTTTCCAGTCCCGTTGGTCTCCAGGCAGGAACCGGTGAAATTGTTCCCCTCTATCAGCGCATTGGACACGGTGAATACCGGGTTTTTCATCCCTTTTATCCTGTTTCCCAGGAGGTTCGCGGCCGTCCCGGAGAATCCGAACGAGGAGAACCCCGAGAAGTCCGAATTCTCCAGGGTGAGGTAAGACCCCGTTCCGGAGACGATCACGTAGGGGTTCACCCCGGACCTGGTGAAGTTGGACGAATTGATACTTAAGTCTCCCTGATTTTCGATCCTCATGAATGGGTCCATCGAAAGGGAGACGTTGTCAAAGACGGCCTCCCCGCCCGCCTGTATCGTGAGGTTTCCCTTCAGGATGACGGCGGTGTCGTTGCATTCCAGGGGGGAGTTGGTGGAGTTGATTATCCAGTCCCCCGTCCCCGGATAGGGGTGATTGCAGG
>CAZEXF010000126.1:0-3461 GCA_964516855.1 uncultured archaeon
ATAGAATCCACACTGGGACACATACTGGGCCTGGGGATTACCGAGATGGTTCCAAACGAGCTCTCCCTTCTGGAAACGATAGACAGGATACACGACCAGGGCGGGGTGGCGGTAGCGCCCCACCCCTTCGACATCAGGGGGGAGGGAATCAGGGAAGGCATCAGGCATACCGATTCGGCCGAGGCATTCAATTCCATGAACGTCGACAGGTTCAGCAACATACTGGCGAAAAGGAAGATAAGGGAGGCAGGAAAGCCGGCCGTGGTGGGTTCGGATGCCCACACGCTGGACATGATCGGCAGCGCGGTCAACGTCGCCCCGGTGGACGACCTGGACTCCGTTCTAAGGGCGGTCAGGACGGGAAAAGTAACCCACGAGACGGGGTATTTCACTACCCAGATGATGATAGACTGGATAACCATAAGGTTCTCCAAATCCTACGACTACGTTATGAAATACATAGAAAACAACTATAATCCCCTCAAGGCAAACCTGGCACGTGTGATGCTGAACAAGTTCATGGCCTCGAGAAGAAAAAACAGGATACTTTTCTGGAATTTTTTGACCAGGTTCAGCATGCTCGTTTCCGGAGGATATTCACTGGTCAGGTTCCTGGCTTTCTACTGATCAGGCTTCTTCTTATAATTAACTTTCACGAGATCGGTGAGAATCTTTGAACCTTTCCCTTCCTTTGACTCGACCAGCGAGTCATATTCATCCTTGAGATGCAAAGGCACGTACCTGTTCCTATTCGTGTCGAAATACACTATATCTCCGGACGCTATCGAAATTACCCATGAAGTCCCTTATGACGTTCCCCGGGAATATTTCCTTCACGTCGATGTCTCCGTCTTTCATGAGTTATTTCCTCCTCATTCGATTATTACCGGATTAAAGGAATATCTGCCATCAATCTTATTTCCGGTCTTATCATAAACGTTCCTTTGTGCCTCATCAGGATTAATACCTGTCTTATGGCAAAATATTTCAAGGCAAAAAGGATGAATGTAGCCCTTTCCAACTATTTCCAATGCCTGCCCGCTCACTCTGCTTCCGCCTCCTTCAATACATAAATTCCCGGCAAGACAGAAAGGCTTTTCATCTAAATGAATTTTTTTCGCCATGTCAATCACCACGAATGTAAAAATATAAATGAATGCAGGTCTCTCACTTGACGAACATCACGAATTTCACGGCCAGTATGATCACGATCACCAGCACTATCACGGCCAGTATCCCGACCTTGACGGTCTCGTAATCTATCTCGCCGCCGACGATCCCTCCGGTCGGGAGCATGATGTCGATGATCATCTCCGGTTCCTCCCCCTCTCCGGGGAACACGGATTCCACGGTGATGTAGAAGGTGTAGTCGTCACCGGAGTATGTGGAAATCGCCTTTGCTGTCACATCGTACGTCCCGGACTCCACCCAGTATGTGGGCGAGATGTAGACGTAGAATTCCTTCGAGGCTCCCGGCTCAAGCACGGCCTGTTCGGAGCTGAGATACGTCCAGTCGGGCCCGTCGAGAATCACTTCATATGCATCCTTCCTTTTCCCGGTGTTCGAGAGCTTTAGCTTCACGGCCTTCCCTATTCCCACGTCCGAGTCTATCTCCATCACTTCGGAGTCCCTCAGGTCGCAGGAGAAGCACTCCTCCAGAGGGCTGACGTTTATCTTCATGACCCTTTCCTCGAAGACGTGGTTCGAGACCAGCCTGAAGGGGATGTCGTACGTGTTCCCTGCCGGGAAGAAGGCATGAAGCGTCCTTGTCAGCGAATATTCCTCCCCCGGCTCCAGGGTGAACTCGTCCATTATCTCCTTCACCATCTGCAGCGAGTAGGTCTCAGCGAATTCGCCGGTGTTCCTGACGCTTATGTCATAAACGACCTCGTCCCCCACGCAGACGGTCTTTTCCTCCGGTATTACTTCGAACTGGGCGGAATAGCAGTTCTTGGCGAAGACCTCCACCGTGTTGGTGTCGTACACCTCTCCGCTCCTGGCCTCGAGGTTGATGTCCATGGTCTCTCCCGGGCTCATCTTCCCGGTATCCACCAGAAGCTTGACCCTCCTGACCTCCCCGGGAAGAAGCGAAACGGCACCTTCCCCGAGCTCGCCGAAATCGGTGTCCAGTTCGTATATGTCCTCGACCGTTCCGGTGTTCTTCACGATCAGCTCGAATTCGGCTGTCCCTCCCTGGCAGAGCTCCTGCTCCGTCGGGTAGGTGACCAGCGCGACGTCCCTGCACTCGATCGCCTCTATGGAAGCCGTCACGGTCTTCTTGACCGTGGGAAGGTTATTGGAGCTTACCAGCACCTCGAAATCGCTCTTACCAAGAATGTTCGGTTCGACAAAAAGATCAATGATACCTTCCTCGTTGGGCTCCAGTTCGACGGTCTCCATTTCAGGGGTGACCATGTCCGGAACTATGACGTTGTAGGTGTCCTTCTCCCTTCCCACGTTGTCTATTATGAGCTTGTACTTGGTGGTCTTCCCGAGGCACACTATGGAGCTCGGGGGCTTGATATCAGCATTGAAATCGTAGCAGTTGTCGACGTTCAGCTGTATGGATCTGTAGTTGGTGGCATAGGATTCGAGTGAAGCGACGTCCACTATTATGGCGAACGATCCCAGTATCTCCGGGGGCATTATCTCGAACTCCATGACCTCCGGAACGTCCGGCTCCAGGGTCTTCTCGGTGCTGAGGAGCACGTCTCCCCAGGAGGTCTGGATCTCCATGGCGAAATCCTCCTTGATCTTCCCGAAGTTCGTGACCGTGACCGCGAAAGAAGTTGGCTTCGACTTGCAGGTGTCGATCCTGTCAGTGGAAACTATCTCGACGTAATGGCACGGAAGGATCTCGACCTCGAAAGTCCTGTAGTTTGACTGGCCGTTGGTGGAAACTATTGCCTTGAGGCTGTAAACCCCGGGCCTTGTGAAGCAGCTGGGTGTAACGTATATCTGCATCGGCTCGCTGCTCTCCCCGGGCTCCAGCACCTTTTTCCCCTCGACCGTGACCACGTCGATGGAGGTCCCCATTTCAGGGTGTCCCGTCCAGTCCGAGGGTATCTCCAGGGAAAGCTGGTAAGAATGGGGGATGTCGTCGAAATTGGTGACCGTCAGGTCCACCTCCGTTATCGGGGTGCACGGGCAGACGGAAACCTGCTCCGTGGATATCTCCATCCCTATGTCATAATTCTGAGCGTTCACAAGCAAAGGAACAAATAACAAAGCCAAAAAAAATCCGAATACAATCCCGCCTTTCATGAGCATCACAAATTTATTGAATACTTTTTAGTGGTAAACTTTATATATTTAACGTTTTTAACCCCTGATCGGTGATTAATTTTCTTTCCTTTCCTCCTTGATATTTACCTGTTAACTGATTAATAAACCAAGGTTATTTTTTTAAAGGTTGGCTGTTCCAAGATGATCAGTTGCCATGTCTTGGTATATAATCTTGA
>CAZEXF010000127.1:0-3453 GCA_964516855.1 uncultured archaeon
CAAAGCGCATTTTCCTGAATTATCGTCATTGTTTCCCATAGAATATGGTGAAAGAATAAGATTTATATGTTTGATCTCAGGCCCCTATGTTTATGAAGTCCGTGTCCACGTAGCCCTCGAAGGGGTCCTGCTTCCCTGGGTATCCGCTCGCCGTGCTCTCGATTATGACGTAGAAATGGTCCGGCACCAGCCCCAGCCTGAAGTCCCCTGTGGCGGCGGCGCATCCGGTCTCGCTGTCCCTGAAAACCAGGAAGTTGAAGGGCTTCTCCCCGAAGTACGGGGTGTGCTTCTCTATGAGGGGCTTCAGCCCTTCCAGGAAGGAATCGAGGTCCTGGTCCACCCTCACTATCACGAAGACGTGCCCCTGGGTGACGTTCCTCACCTCCACTATGGAGGCGTCCAGCCCGACCGCCTCGTACATGGAAGAAAGGAGCACGGAGGAGTCGTCGCAGTCTCCCCCCATTATCTCCCAGGTCTCGTTCGGGAAAGCGACGTAGTCGTCCTGCCTGGGATCCGAGACGTACGAGATCCTGTCCCCCACCGCCTTGTATATGGAGAACACCCTGGTGGCATAGGAATTCGGCTCCGGGTATCCGACCGTGGAAGAAACTGCCGTGTTCCTGACCGAGGACGTATCGAACTTCCCTCCGATTAGGGGGTCGTCCCTGAACGTCACGTTGTGGAAGCAGCGGATCCTTCCTTCGAAAGAAACCGGCTCCTTGCAGTAGCACACTCCTTCCTCGAAGAGGTAAATCTTGTCCTCCTTCAGGCATTCGGACCCGCACCTCTTCTCCGGGTCAATGTTCCCGGTGAGGAACATGTCCTCTATCAGGGAGAGCTCGAGGGCGAGGCCGAGGAAAAGGGCTATTATCATTACGAGGTAGACGGCGGTCTTCTTTCTTCCCATCGTAAAGTATTTGTCGAAGTTTATAAAAAATGGAGGCAAATAATGGTTATGAAAAAGGCCTTCATCGTCACGCACCTGACGGGGTCGTACGCGATGGACGAAAAGGGATCGCTCATCGACGTCGTGTTCTTCCCCAAGGATCCGGAGGAGATTGCGGAACGGATATCTGACAGGAATTCAGGCAACGGGACAAAGGAGGAGAAACTTCTTTTGGAAAGATGCGAAAAGAAGGGGATGAAAGCGGTCGTGATGGAGGACGGGCCGCTTTTCGACAAAATCCGGGAGGGCTTCCGGAGGATCGCGAAGTCCAGGAAGTACGTGAAGGACGACGCCGAGATGAACTCCCTGCTTTCCCGGATAAGCGTCGCCCTTTCCGGGAAGGCCATGAAGGTCCAGAAGAAGGACAGGATCATCATCCAGGTCATCAGGATAATAGACGAGCTCGACGCGGACCTCAACAGCCTGACCGAGAGGACAAGGGAATGGTACGGGATGTACTTCCCCGAGCTGGGGAGGCAGGTGAAGACGCACGAGAAATACCTTGAGATGATCGGGAGGTTCGGGGAGAAAGAGAGATTCAGTGACATCGGTTCCTCCGTGGGGATGGACTTTTCCGGGAAAGACGTGGAGCAGGTGCGGACGTTTTCCGAATCCCTCCTCGGGATGTACGGGTCGAGGGAGGAGCTTTCCAGATACCTGGAAGGGCTCTGCCGTGACGCCATACCGAACGTCTCCAGCGTGGCCGGTCCCCTGCTCGGGGCGAGGCTTCTGTCACTTTCCGGGGGCCTGGAGGCCATGTCCAAGATGCCCTCCAGCAAGATCCAGCTCCTCGGTGCCGAGAAGGCTCTCTTCCGCCACCTCAGGGGGAAGGGGAAGGCCCCGAAATACGGCATCCTGTTTTCTCATCCGATGGTACAGCAGGCGCCGAAGGACAAGAAGGGCAAGATAGCCAGGCTGATCGCCTCCAAGATATCCCTGGCGTCCAAGGTGGACCAGTTCTCGAAGAAGGACCGGACCGAGGAGATCGGGAAGGAGCTCGAGAGAAAGGCGGAGAGCATCCTGAAGGGATGAAACAATAAAAGCCTTTTTTATGAAAGAATGTTATGGGAAAGGTTTATCCGAAGGGTTCCGAGGTAATCGCACTGAAAGACCTGGAAATAGTCATACCAAGAGAATATGAATTCATGTCCGTCGATGGGATAATACCGCCCATTGTAGACCATATCGCGACATCGGGACAGAAGGGATTTCTTACCGAGGACTTCAGACCGGAGGACACTTACGCCAGCATAAAATGGGAATGGCATGATCATAAAGACAGCGTGCTTTTCGAATACGGGAAGGACTTCAGGTTCACGGAGTGATCAGGATTCCTCGAGAAGGAACTCCGCCCATTCTTCCGTCACGTTGAGGAGCGTGACCATGTAGCCGTAGTTCCCGAACCTGCTCCTTTCGAGGGAAAGGGACGTCGTCGTTATGTCCCCGTCGTTTTTCAGGATTATTGAAGCCCCCTTCCCGCTCCATATCCCTCTCACGCCCTCGGCCAGGGGCATGTATATGATATCCCTTAGAGTGAGGCTGAAATCCGTCCCGGGCACGTAGGCGGTCGCGTTCTCGGCCATACGGAACGGAGAGCCGGGGGAGACGTAGAGGTGTCCCTGCAGGAACTGGTAGAGTATCATGGACGAATACCCCCCGACAACGAGGATGACCGCGGCAAGAATTATGACCTGGACCTTCCTTATCCGGAGGATGCTCTTGTTTCCTCTCATAGTATATATTCCGGAACTGGAATAATAATCATTTCGCCTTCATCACGACGAACATGTGGTCCTTCTCCCAGGGATCGAGCTCTTTCTTGTCCAGTATCTTGAAATGTTTCTTCAGTTTTTCCAGCTCCTTCCTGTAGATATCTTTCGGATCGGCAACCACGTCTATGGATCTCGCCTTGATCGCGATCATGGCGAACCCGTTCCTCTTGAGGAACCGCCCGCAGTTCCGGATGAGGATCTCCGACTGGTCGTCAGAGGCCACGTCCTCGTACACGAGATCAACCGGCTCGATCCAGGCGTACTCCTCCGGACTTCTGGCATCCCCGAGGATGGGGACGATGTTCCCTCTCTTTTCCGCTACCGGGTTCAGGTCCCTCACGCACCTTTCCGATATCTCCACGCCGTATATAACGCCTTCCTTCCCGACGATGTCGGAGAAGAAGGTAGCCGTCTGGCCGAATGAAATCCCCAGGTAGAGTATCTTCATCTTCGGGACGAGCGGGAAAACGGATATCCCCCTGACTATGGCGGCGCAGGGCTTCGAGCGGTTCGGGTCCCATTCCCTGAACTCCTTGCTTTCAATATTGAGAATGTTTTTTGAATAGGTCCTGTCCCCCGGCAGGAGGTTACGGGTGAAGACGGATTTCCCGTGCTTCCAGATGGTGGGGAAGAGCTGGTCCATAATAATAGAAGAACCGGTCGCTATAAAAACCTAAATAAACGTTTTCTTCTTTTTCAGATAGGAATTGAGCTGATCTTCGGTGTAAACCCTGA
>CAZEXF010000128.1:0-3430 GCA_964516855.1 uncultured archaeon
GGCTCAGCTTGAATTTGTTCCCTCTCAGTTCACCGGGTTTGTGGATCTCCACCTCGGGTTTTAAAATTTCTTCTGAATCAAGGAGGTATTCCATCTGGGCGTTGCTCCTGAATGCTTTCATGGCAGAATTTATGATTTTTTCCCTGTCCTGTCCGGGCGGTACCTCGAGCCTTATTACCGGGAGATCCTTCATTTCTCTCCTCTTCTTGCACAGCTGGATCCCGAGCACGACAACACCGTCTTCCCTCATTCCCTTCGGCATCTTTTCGATCTCTGACAGGGGAAGGAGACCTCCTCCTATTGATGCGTCCTTGAACCTCCTGATCTTGTCGAATACCGGGAAGAATTTGCTGAAACCCTCATATGGTTTCTTGCCCAGGTATCTCACTTCATCCCCCAGAACGTATCTCACCACCGGTGACGAATCCATATAAAGCGGTGTGATCAATATCTTTCCTTTCTCGCCCTCTTTTACGGGACTGAACTTGTCGTCCACGATCTCGATCACCTGCCTGTCGGCAAACGTGCAATAGGGCCCCTTCTCCTCCACCTGGGTCCCCAATATCATGGCCTCGGTCGTGGCATAGAAGAGCGAGTACCAGTCGAGTCCCAGCACCTTTTTAATGAAATCGTGATCCTCATCAAGGACGCCTCCGCCGCCTGCCACGATCCTTTTCAGTTTCGTCTTTCCGGAAGATTCGCCCGCGATTCCGGACAGTGCGCTGAAAAACGGGGGTCCGGAGATAGCGAATTTATAGCCCCCTTCGATGATGTTCTTCAGATGGACCGGGATCGGAGTCTGAGTGCTCTCATCCGTGATCCTACCCCCGATTTCCTTATAGGCCAGCATGCCTTCATGGCTTGCCCATACGTCCTTTTTTCCGGGCACCCAGTGGGTAACGGAATATATCGGCTCACTGGAATCAATGCCCGCCATAATCAGGGACCTTGCGATAAGATCACCTCCCATCATGATGCTCATGTTGTCCGAATAGGGCAGAAGGTATGATTCCCCCGTCGATCCGCTCGTCTCGATGTTCTTTCTGACATTTTCCTTGGGCAGAGACGGGTTCTCATGTATCTTTATACTTTCGAACCATTCCCTGTCGACCGTGGGAAGAATGCCTATGTCCGACACTTCCGACGGAAGCTGCTCCTCTTTCGTGATCCCGCTTTCCCTTCTCAGAAGGTCCCTGTAAAATCCGTTGTTGCGGTAATGGTGTGAAACCAGTTCCCTGAACCTTTCGTTCCTCATTGCTTTGAAATCCTCCATCGTCATCTTTTCCAGTTCATCAAGTTCATTTTTCAAATAACCGATCCTGTTCATTCTCTACCCCCTTACCTGATTTCTGTTGATCTGATTGACCATTTTTCTCAGTTCTTCCGCATTGCCTTCCGAGATATGTTTCCTGGCGGCGGCCATGAAATCCAGACACTGCCCTCTTCTCGATTTTTGCTCCTGGCCGAGACTGCCATGATAAAGATGTGCCATCAGCACGATCTCATCGGAAAGCGGATACATGCCGTGCTCCATCAGCCTGGACGAGAACTCCCGGGAAACGGAGAAGGGGTTATCCTTCCATTCGCCGTTCACGCGGGTTTTCCACGGGACATCGGGCCACATCTCCGGAGGCTGCAGGAGATCGATGTCCATCTCCATCATCCTTTCCTTGTAATTGTCATCGATTTCCATCCCCCTTATCCTGCCGGAGAAAACCCCTTTCACGAGAGGCGTATCGGCCATCGGAGAGAGGGGAAGAACTGGAGCGAAATCCGGGCCTGTTTCATACAGGAAATCCATGCTCCTGTCCATGCTTTCCGAAGTCTCGTCCGCCGAGGGGATGATCATGGAAGTTATTGTCGAAATCCCCTCGCCCTTCAGGCCGTCTATGGTTTCCCTCGCCCTGGCGAGATATTCATCCGCGTTCCCCGTCTTTCTCATCAGTTTCTCGAGCATCTCTTTGTCAGCTGATTCCACTCCCAAGAAAATCGCCAGGACCTTTCCCCTGATCTTGCCAAAATCATACGAGCCCTCCGAAGAACCGAATGCGCTTATCATGCAGCCTTCAGGCAGCATATCCGCCAGCCGGTTTATGTATCCGGAGCCCGGAGAGGGTCCGCTCAGTCTGGAAACCCTGAAACCGTATGTCTCAAGATTGTGCCTGATCTCCCCAGCAAGCATCTCCTCGTCCCTTTCCCTGTGTTTCCCTCCTATTTTGGGATGTATGCAGAATGAGCATTTTGAATAGGGGCATCCCCTGCTGTCCTCCACGACCGGGACCTTGATCTTGCTTCCTATGTTAAGGTACACGTCCTCGTCATAGAGAGGAAACGGAAGGTCATTCATCCTGCTTTCGCTTTTTTCGGGCAAACCCCCCTTCATTCCCGGGATTTTATCGGCACGTGTTTTTTTATCGTAAACATGATCCGCTATCCCGACGATGGCACCGTCCGAATATCCCGGGCTGAGAATGTCGAAGGCATCCGTCCTGTTTCGTATCAGCTTTCCGTACCAGTTTACCTGTGGACCTCCCCCTGTTATCACCAGTTCCGGATTCCTTTTTTTCAATTCCTCCGCAATACTGACCGAATCCGAAAAGCCGTTCGTATAGAGATTGAACCCCAGTATTTTCACTTCTTTCTCCTTTATGAAATCATCCAAAAGATCAGTGCATTCATTTATGAAATACCCCTTCCCGGATTTACTGATAGTGCCGACGGAATCAACATTGTTAAAATCGAAAATGACCGGGCGATATCCTGCCCTTTCGAGATATGCCGAAAGAAGTGCGGGAGCATTGTTCAGCATCAGTCCGCTGAGAACGGGCCCCTTTGATTGAACTGCGTAGGAAACCAGAGGGACCCAATTCTTCATATCATCACATTACTTTTAAGCAAATGTTAAAATAAAATAAGATTAAATTTATTATTATTAAAACTATGTTTAAACATAAATCTAAATTCTTTAAATAAAATAACAATATTATTTAATCAGGTGTCTTTATGGATCTGTCTGACGAGATTGAAAAAAACAACAGTTTGCTGATCGTGCTTGAAGAGGGGCTGTATGAAGAAAATATCGGTAGAATAATGCAGTCACTGGATGATTACGGAGGTAAAATCTGCTATGTCTGTCTGAACAAGACATTCCAGGATGTCATTGAGGATGTTAAAAAAATCGGAATTGACCCGGATAAATTCGTTTTTATAGACGTTCTGAGCAGCCATTATAAAAGGCAGTCCCCCAGGAACAACTGCCTGTTTGTTTCGGCACCGTCTGCATTCAGTTCGATTCTGGAAGCGCTTGAAAGGGCGATAATGAAGATGGGATGCAAGTTGGTGGTGTTCGATACCTTTTCCACTCTGCTTGTTTACAAGGAGAACTTCATCATCCTGAAGTTCGCCCACAAGATAATAAAGGAGCTTTTCG
>CAZEXF010000129.1:0-3424 GCA_964516855.1 uncultured archaeon
TCAGCCTTTCGGCGCCGAAAAAATTCTCTCCACTGTCTCCCGGTTTTACCGCTTCCGTGATCCCGTCGGTGTAAAGGAGCAGCACGTCCCCCTTTCCCATGCTTACGGAGTTCTTCTTATAATTCATCTCCCCGACCGCTCCAAGGACAAGGCCCGAATCGCCGATTTCATTCGCCCCCCTGCCGTTGAAAAGGATGGGCCTTTCATGCCCCGCGTTTATGTATTCGAAATCATCCCCTTTCAGTCGACCGAGAATCATGGTTATGAACTGATTGGGTTTCGAATGCTTGTATATGTAGCTGTTGATCTTCGACATCTTGTATTCCAGGTCCAGCCCCATGTCCAGCTCTGCCATCAGTTCAAGGTTCGTGTGAACGGAACGGGTGAGCAGTGCAGCGGAAACCCCCTTCCCGGAAACGTCCGCTATTGCGATTTCGGTCGAGCCGTCCGGAAGTCCGATGAAATCATAATAGTCCCCTCCCAGTTCATAGGCGGTCATGCAGTTACCGTATATGTCATACCCCTCCACTTTCGGCTGACCTTCCGGAAGGATGCTCATCTGGACCTCCCTGGCATCATTCAGGGCGGCCTTCAGGTTCTTCCTGTATTTTTTGTTTTTCTTCATCTCCCTTTCCCTCATCTCCCTTTCCCTGTTCTTCTGGATCGCCCTCGTTATGTTCCATCCTACGGACCTCGTGGTCTCCCTCTGGAGCTTTTCAAGTTCCGGATCCCTCTTGAGGTCGAAAACAAGGACGTAATCCAGGTCTATGCCCGCGGCCACCTCGATATAATGGTCTCCCACGCCGAGCCTCTCTTCAACCTCCGTGTGGTCATCTCTGGTGTTCCTGACGATCTCCTCTCTCCTGAGCCTTTGTATGTGGGGATGGCTGTCCGGTATTTCCATCCCCTTCATCTCCTCACCTCCCCACGTGTCGGCAAGGTAATAGGAATTTTTGCCCCTTTTCCATATCCTGAATCCCTCCAGGCCCATGTCCCTGCAGACCAGGTTGGTGACTACGTTTTTAAGGCCGCCCTTCTCTATCCCTTCCGGGTCCATTCCCGAAAGGATGGATTCTGTCCCTTCGTCAAAACATCTTTTTTTGTTCATATGATCCTCTCTCCCCGAACATTTTCCATTATCAGATTGGTCCTGTTCAATAATAAGGAATCCTCCGGAGAGCTTTATCATGTGAATTCCAACGTATTTAAATGCCGCCTATGGAAGGATTTCACAGGATTACCGGAAAACTATAAAAAAACAGCCCGTAATAATTACTAACAGTAATGATTGATAGCTTACATTTTCAAATCACGCTATCCTTCGTTGCTTTGCCTCGGTAGCTCAGCCGGTAAACCTCCTCTCGGACTCAAAAGTCTTAAGACCCAAAAGGTCCAAAGGTTATGCAAAGAGCGCAGCGTTGGTATCGGAAACGACGGAAACGCTGAGGTCGCGAGTTCAAACGCGTTTGATGCAGATACCGTCTGCATCCGCTGAATATCTCGCCCGAGGCTTATTATTTTTACACGCGTTCTTTATGACAATAGAAAGATACTATCGTTTTTGAAGAATCCGGGTGGGTAAACTGATATGTTCCCCCTTTTAGTTCTGTCGGTTCAGTCTCATTTCCCAATATATCTTTATATTCAGGAATCCGGGAATTGATATAATCCATCTGTCCTCCGTGTTTTACATGATTGGTGCCAAGCTCTCTGTTTTTAAACCAATATTCGAATAAATCCGTTATGATTAACGTGTTTCCCTTAATATTGTCAATTCTGACGGTTTTTTGACCGATTGCATCATAGTTCATACTGATATCTGGATGATCTAACAGAGAGAGCTGATGCTCGCTTAAACTTCCGAAATCATGATTCCCGTACCTTTCTTTCAAATCCCTGATTTTCATAACAAATTATTGATTTTAGGTCTTATAAATGTAACTACTAGTAAGTTACATTTAATATTCAAGTCCCATCCTGGCCTCCGAAAGATCGAGAAGTATCTCCACTATCTGCATGAATTTAGAAACGGTCATCAGATCCTTCCCGGGCAGTCTGTCGGCCCTTTCGAAGATCATGTCCTTGACCTTCGTCCTGTTCTCGTTCAGGCTGTCGGCCTTCTTCATGTCGAACTTGTAGAACATGTCGTGGTAGATATCGAACGAATGTTTGATGACTTTCATAACCTCCATCGCCTCTTTTCCCGGCCTTATTTTCATTTTCAGGGAATCCCTCGCGCAGAACTTCAGTATGTCAGTCAGCTTGTCCAGAGAGGCGATCACGTGGTAATAGAAGCACGTCTTCTTGACGTCCGGGTAACCGAACTTGTTGAGCAGGCGGAGGCAGTAACTGACGAATTTCGTGATGTTGTCATGCCTGTCCTCCACCGTTTCCAGCATCCCGCTGTCATTCTTCTCCAGTGCCGAGACCATGTCATCCATGAGATTGGAGATCAGTATGAATATCCTCCTCAGAACGACCTTGAAATCCTCCCTCTCCTCCCTCTGGAGATACTTTATGCGAAATACGTTCGCCTTCTCCTCGATCACCTCGAACCCGATCAGCCTCCCCACGACATAATGAAGGACCGAGGAAACGCTGACATCCTCTCCCTTCCTGTAATGCGGGACCATCCTGTTCCGGAATTTCAGCTCCACCTCCTCGTAACCGAACCTGTACAGGCTCTGCATATATACGATAACCGAGGTCCTGTCGAGACCGGTGATGTCAACCGATATCTTCCCCATCCTCACGCCCTTCTCCGTCCCTATGACCAGATGATCGCCTTCCACGTCAACGAACACGCTGTCCCCCTTCTTCAGTCCCCTCTGCTTTATCCATCCCATCGGCAGGGACATGGTCAGGCTGGAAGGCCCGTGCCGGATCAGCTTCCTCTCGCCCATAACAAATAATACGGGGGAAAGGCTTAAAAATATATACTATATACATAATGTTTTCAATAAGTATATATTAAATCCATTTAACTACTTTTTAGTGACCATTGAACCCAAATGGTCCAGGAGGTTGAGAGTATGAATTTAATAAAAAGTGTCGATAATGGAATAATTCAATTTAATGTGGATGGGAAGAAATTTGAGCCGTATAGTGCAACTTCAGATGGACCGATTCGACAGGCAAATGGACCAACTCAGTTTGCACGTATATATTTTGATGACGGTTCGCTTCATCAATTTAGAATTGCTTATAACGGAACTAGACATAATGATTTGCCGGTTGTTCTGAATGCTGATGGAAAGCGATACGTATTTATTGATACTGAAAATGACGAATTGGTGGCACAATATGATAATTCACAAGTAGAAATTAAAGAAGAATTTGATTCAAATGATATGATTTCTGAAAGATTTTGTGGAACAAATATTAAAGAAATGCGTTTTTTCCAATCAACAAAACACGATAAAGA
>CAZEXF010000130.1:0-3421 GCA_964516855.1 uncultured archaeon
TCAAAAGATTTGTCTCCATTCTATGATCATGATGAAGTTCATAAAGGTAATCAGAGTCCCAGGAGTTGGGCCCCATAAATCAGGATACGGGATTGGAACCATCGAGATGGCTTTCAACGGAAAAGGTTATTCAGTTCTCAGTCAGGAAGGACATGAAGGACTACCTCCCGAATTCTGGGTCGGCAAGGAAGGCATGACCGAAGCCCATAACGAGGAACACAAAAAAATCATGAAAGATATAGGATTATCCAATTCATACGTGTTTGATTTGACTCCCTTTACGTTACATGATCCCGAATAATGATGATCATTTTTAATGCGATTCTCACAGAATTAGTCACTGCTGCGAAACCAGTGAAACCCCGGAAATCTCCACGGGTTCCTTCGCGGCGGTCTTCCTGAAGGCCTTCCTGAACATGATCAGGCGCTTTTTCGGGCCCGGGACGCTCCCTTCCAGAAGGATGAAGTTCTTGGGAACCTTCCCGTAATTGACAAAGCCGCCAGAAGGGGAGAAGCCTTCGCTCCCGATCTTCATTATCCTCTTGTTGTATTCCGTCCTGGTCTGGAATCCCAGCTGGCCGGCCAGCGGGACCTTCCCGGGAAGGACCCTCCCCGGCGTGACGGCTCCCATGTTCCCTATGTGCCTTCTTTTCCCATGGTCCTTCCTCGTCCTTATGGTGACCCCGTACCTTTTCACGGGGCCCTGGAACCCCTTTCCCTTGTCGACGGCCTTCGCGTCAACGTATTCCCCCTCGGAGAACACCTCGTTCACTTCCAGGTCCTTCCCCAGCTTCTCCTTTGCGTATTCCCATTTCTTTTTGACGTCCTCCCCGGCCACGTCCAGCTCGAATATCTCCGGCTTCTTCTTCCTGTTCCCGGACTCCTTCGGCTGGGTGTGCACCATAAGCCGGACGGTATGGGCGTCATCCAGCATCTTCTCGTACTTCGAGAAATCGGGCTTCTTCCTCTTCTCGGGGACCGGAAGCTTCCTGGATATTTCCTTTTTAAGGTTCTCGGAGATTACCGTTCCGATGTCCCTGAGCGCTCCGGCCTTCCTGGAGTACAGCTTGATGCCGAAAACGTACAGAGGGGGGCAGTCCAGAACGGTCACCGCCCTGGAAAGCTCCTGGCCTTCCGTGGCAGTGCCCTTCCTGTTGTCCGTGAAAAATGCCTGGGTCATCCCTGCCTTGCAGGCCGCAAAGGCGACCGGTCTGGGATCCTTGAAGGATTTCGTAATCCTCACGCTTTCCTTGGAAGTCCTGAGCCTTGGATATATCCTCTTCGCCCTCTTCCTGGGCCAGAATGCCCTCGATCCTGCCTTGGGTTTGTGCCCTTTCGCCATATTAAATCACTCAATAAGAATTAAACTCTCCTTCCTCCCCTTCCACCAGCTTTCCTGGTCGTGTCATGTGGAATTGGTGTTACATCTTCAATCGATCCTATCTTGAGGCCCGCCCTCACCAGCGCCCTTATCGCGGGCTGCACCCCGGCCCCGGGTATCTTCTTCTTGTGGCCTCCCTGGGCGCGTATTTTCAGGTTGACCCCTATAAGGCCCTTGCTCATGGCCTCCCCGGCGACCTTCCTAGCGCCTTTCATCGCGGGGAAGGGCGATCCCTTGTCCTTGTCCCTGTTCGTGATCATCCCGCCGGAGCACCTGGCGATGGTCTCGGCTCCGGTTATGTCCGTTATGTGGATGATCGTATTGTTCACGGATGAATAAATATGAGCAACTCCCCACTTATTTTCCTCTTTCACTCTTACCAGCTCCTTTCACTTCAATCTTCGGTTCCTTTTCTACCGGAACCATATACGAAGGGAAGAACATCTTCCTCCCTTCGACGTAAACGTGACCGTGAGTGATCAGCTGCCTCGCGTGCCTGACCGAATTGGCATGGCCCTTTTTCGAAACGATCGTCTGGAGCCTCCTGTTGAGGACATTCGCGGCGTCCAGGGAAAGGATGTCTGAAATGCCGGCTCCCTGCTGCAGGAGTCCCAGCTGAATGACCTTGTCCATCAGGATCTTGTTCTTCGCGGCGTCCTTCACCGCGATAAGTTCCCTTGCCCTCCTCCGGAACTCCCTCACTATGGCCTCGGCCCTCCTGAGCTCCCTCTTCCTCCTGAGCCCGTATTCGTTGAGTATCTTCCTTTCTTTGGCTATCCTGTCCTTGTCCCACGGCCTTCTTGGCCTTTTGGATACCTTTCTCATGTTCCTCATTTCTTCTCAACCTGCTGCTTTTTTGCTTCCTTTCTCTTGACTCCGACGACGGACCCCTTCCTGAAGGATCCCCTTGTCCTCTGTCCCCTCACCGGAAGATTGAAAATGTGCCTTACGCCTCTGTAGGATTTCATCTTTTTCTCCCTGTTGATGTCCATCTTCTGGGTGAGTTCCAGCCTGGAGGTTGTTATATGGAGGCTTTTCCCGGTTTCGGGATCCTTTCTCCTGTTCACCATCCACTCCGGAATCCCGTTCTTGAGGGGGTTGACTATGATGTCCTCCAGACTTTTGAGTTCCTCCTCGGACAGATCGGCGATTTTCTTGTCCCTTTTCCCGAATTTCTTCACAACGGCGTTGGCATAGGTGAAGGAAACCCCCCTTATGTTCCTTATGGCGTTCAGTACATTCTTTGAGCCGTCCAGGTCGGTCTCCCCGAGCCTTATTATGTTGACTACCCTTTTCTTCTTTTCAATTCCCTTGTTCTCAGGATTCTTCTTTTCCTGAGCCTTCTTTTCTCCCTTCTTTCCCTCTTTTTCCGGCATAACGACCAATTATTTTACAGCATTGATTATTAACGGTTAATAAACGCAATCTATATAAATGATATAAAGGTTATTTAAAGCTTATAAATATTAAGAAAATGCTTGCTCTTGTCAGGATTTCCGTATTCTGAAAACAGCGTGAAAAGATATTTATATATCGAACTCAATATATCAAGCAAGATATATCAATCTTGACATAGTGGTTCCATGTACAGGAAGGAAAACGGAAAAATATACGACATCCCCTTCTCAATGCCGAAGGGATTCATGGACATGGAGATCCTGACCCTCCTGAAAAAACCGATGCACGGATACGAGCTGATGAAAATAATGAGGGAGCATTTCAAGCACTGGAAACCTTCCCCCGGTTCCGTATACCCCCTTCTCCGGAAGATGGAAAGGAAGGGCTGTGTGGAAAGAAGGAAGGAGGGAAGGAAAAACGTCTATTCCATAACAGTCGCGGGAAAAAAACACCTGAAGGAATTCCGTGATCTAAGGGAGGGGATAAGGGAAAGGATGATAACGATCATCGCTCTGATGGGGGAGAAAACGGGAAGCGGGATGATGAAAAACTTCACCGAGGCAAGGAAACTGCTCTGGAAGATAGAGCAGGACCCGAAAAAGAAGCCGAGGTTGAAAAAGATAATATTCGATTATATTCATA
>CAZEXF010000131.1:0-3308 GCA_964516855.1 uncultured archaeon
TTCCCGAAATTCACGGGAATGAAAAAGAAGGTAAACACCCTGTCCCTGATGAACCTCTTGTCTTTCCATTCCAGTATCTTCCCGTCCCATGGCTTAGGATCGAACCTGGGGCAGCATTCTTCTTCTTTCATGTTAATACCTTTTTTACTTTCTGTCAATAAAAAGAATACTTGCGGGGCTCAGCACATTTTCCTTTGGCTTCTTGACAAAAACGATACCAAGAAAGCATGAAGCCCGGGAGGGCATGGCACAGAAATCGGGGAGCATAGCACATATTACATTCTGGATGCTTGATGTGCATATTCGCATATCCGAAAGCTTTAAATACTTATTATTACATAATAATGATTATTAATTAAAAATATGTTTTAATAAAGGAGGTGAAATTATGGCAGCGGAAATCGCTAGGAAGATGGTAGAGCAGGCGGGAGTGGACGTCGACAAGCTTTTGGAGCTTCTGGTTAAGAATGCGGCAGCGGAACTGACGACATACTATTACTACACCATACTGAGGACGAACCTCATCGGGTTTGACGGGGAAGGTCTGAAAGCGGTCGCGGAGGATGCCAGGATCGAGGACAGGAACCATTTCGAGGCGCTCGTCCCCAGGATATACGAGCTTGGAGGGAAACTGCCCGACAGCATGAAGGATTTCCACGACATGTCGGCGTGTCCCCCGGCGAACCTGCCGAAGGACCCGAAGAACGTAAGGGAGATCGTGGAGGTCCTGCTCAGGGCGGAACAGTGCGCGGTGGAGGGATATACGGAGATATGCAACATGACCGCAGGGAAAGACCACAGGACATACGAGCTCGCATCGGCGATCCTCAACGAGGAGATAGAGCATGAGGCGTGGTTCACGGAGTTCCTCGGCAAGGGGCCATCGGGCCATTTCAGGAGGCCAAGCGGAACAAACAGCCCGTTCGTTTCGAAATTCCTTCATTGATTCTTTTGAAGGAATATTTTTTATTATTCAATATCAATTTTCATATGAGGTTTTCATGGAGGGAGAAAAAATCAAATACACGAACCAGAGGGTGGAGATACTGAATTTCCTCAAGGGCAACAAGAGCCATCCAAGCGTGGAAGAGGTCTACGAGGAGGTCAGGAAGAAGCTGACAAGGATCAGCAGGGCCACCGTCTACCAGAATCTCAGGTTCCTGGCCGGGAAGGGGCTGATCCGGGAGGTCAACGTGAAGGGAGTCTCCCGCTTCGAGCCGAACTTGAAGCCGCATCATCATATCATATGCAGGAAATGCGGAAGGATATTCGATTTCGAGTCGGAGGACCTGACGGAATACGCGCTAAAAGTCGCGAAGAGGGCAAAGGACTTCAGGATCGTCGCCGCGAACACCAATTTCTACGGGACCTGCAGGAGGTGCAGGAATGCCGGAAACCGTTAAAAGTTCCCGAGAGACAGGAACGGAATTTTTGTGTGACTACAAAATCCGGAAATGTAGTCACACATTCCTGAGTTTCCTCCTCAGCTCCCCGTATTCCTTGAGGATGAATTCTATGGTGGGTCTTATGTTGCCCTGGTTCTGATATGCCCGTAATACAGAATAATATTCATGCCTTCTTTTCAGCTCGATGTTCATAGGAGGCATATTATGCTTCAGCAGAATATTGTTCAATAAAAGCCTTCCAACCCTTCCGTTACCGTCTTGGAACGGATGTATTGTCTCGAATTGATCGTGAACCACGGCAGCAAGAACTATGGGATGGTATCTCTTTTTATTTTTTCCATACCATTCTATCAGTTCCTTCAAAAGGCCTGAAATCTGCTTCTGGGGAGCGCCCCTGTGTATGATTTTTCCTTCAGTATTCACAACAGCAACCTCTACCCCGGCTTCTCTTAATTTTCCTGCAAAATCCTTGGAATTCTTGAAAACGATCCTGTGCAATTCCCTTATGAGATTCAGGGATATGTGATCCTTTGTTCTGCGTATATGTTTCACAGCCTCCGCGACTCCATAGGTCTCGGAAATCTCCCATTTTTCCCTTTTCTTCGGCCACCTGTCTTTCTCCAATATGTTCCTGACTTCCTTCACAGTAACGGTGGACCCCTCTATGGCATTGGTGTCATATGTGAAGACTTCCGTGAAATTAAGCCAGTCCCTTTCTGAAAGGTGCTTTATGTTTACATTCCCCTTTGCTATCAGTGTTTTGATTGCCTCCGTCTCCCCGGATGACAGAACGGCGTGGAGAGGATCCCTTATTTTCTTATAAATTTCTATCTGCTCCAGGATGGCCTTTTCTGCGCTTCTTCTGAGCTGCTTTATTTTCTCGGCGCTCAAATCGGCACCAAGGTATCTTCTGACCTTCCTCACATTTCCGTTGTCCCTGAAAGAATGCGCCAGATAGTAAAGATTCTTTCTCCCCCTTTTGCGTATTTCCATATGCATACTAATAATATGTGACTACATATTTAAATAATAAAATTTAAGGTGACTACATTTATCCCGGAAAGGCGTTCACAACATCAGCGTCCAGTCGAGGAATTCCCCGTTATCATCGAAGGGGAAATAATCAGTTCGGTTGAAGGCGACGAGAACCTTCCGGTTGGATTGATCGATCCCGTAGAGGTCGAGATAGGAGTTCAGGAGGATTTCCATGTCCTCCCTCTTTTCCTCCGTGACTTCCCGCTTGTCTCCAAGGAGGGTCTTCTCCGACCTTGTGTTCTGGTCGTAAAAGGAATAGTAGGCCTCGTTCTCGAATTCGATCTTGCAGAAGGCGGTGAGGTGGGTGAGCAGGCCGACCGAGAAGCATTTCACCGAGGGGTCGTACGCCCCGACGAGGGAGACGAAGGCGTTGGTCCAGTCTTCGCAGTCTCCCCACTGGCTTTCGAATGTTTCGTCCGGGAGCTTCCAGTAATCGTCCGTCTCGAATATCGTCTGGTCGTCCCTGTACCGGACATGGGAATTCAGGGTGTTCCAGATGATCTCCAGGTCGTAGTCATGGTATCCGGTGAACAGCTCGATCTCCTTCCATCTCTCCACCGTGTCGTTCACCAGGTCGGGCCGGATGAAATTGAGCTGCTCCGGGTATGACCCCGGATTCCGGGGATCGATCGAGGCTTCGAACGTGGCGACGTTGTTCTGACTGAAGAGCATCGATTCGGAAAGATTGATCTTCCAGCATCTCGAGAAAACCCATCCCTCGTATTCGTGGAATTCCTCCGGCAGGTTCCCTTGCAGGCATACCCGGTTTTCTCCGTCCAGCCCGTACCTGCCGAATAATGATTCGTTCATCCTGAATTCTCCCCCTTCCGAATCCCCGGCATGATAACCATTGAGATAGACCTTCCC
>CAZEXF010000132.1:0-3212 GCA_964516855.1 uncultured archaeon
CCACGATCTTCTTCGTTTCCCCTTCCGCCGAGGCTTCCTCCTCCAGCTTGGCCGAGCCCTTCTTGGCTTCCTTATCTTCCTTCAGTCTGGGCTTGCTTTTCATTCCCATTGCTTTCATCCCCTGATTCCGGAGCGTCTTCCTTTACCGGACATCCGGATTGCTTATTTTTGTTGTCATACATTATAAAGTTATCCCTTTTAATAACCCCTTCCTTCGTGTCTGCCTCCGTGTCCCCCATTTCCTTCTTTTCCAGCATCTGCTCCACGGTGACTATGAACTCCTCCTGCTTCTCCTTCGGGATGGTCGCCCCGGCGGCTGCCCTGTGGCCTCCGCCCTCCCCGCCGAACCTTTCCGCCACCGCGTTCATCATCCCGCTCAGGTCCAGACCCTTCTCCACTATGCTGTCGCTGGCGCGCGCGGATATCTTGATGCCCCGCTCGGAATCCGCCATGCCGAAGACCGGCTTTTCGGGAAGGATGCCGGAATGGTTGACGGTGGAGATCGCATTCGAGATTATGTGCTCGGAAATCCTGCTGCCAGCAAGAACGTACACCCCGTTCAGAACCCTTACCCTGTCCGTCTTCTTTTCGTATTGCCGGTATATCCAGGAGATCGCCTTCCCTATCTCCCTCCGGTAGGATTCCAGGACCTTCTTCACCTCCCCGAAGGATTCCGGGTCGTTTAGGCATATCGAGATGCCCAGGTAGGCCCTGTCCATCTTCCCGCAGGCGTTGAGAACGGTGGCGAACTCGCTGGCGTCCCTGAATTCCCCCGGCTTGTCCAGCAGCTCGTAAACGTCCCCGAAAATCTCGTCGGGATCGCTTTGATCGCCCTTTATCCTCTCCTTGATGATCTCGGTCGCCAGCCTCTTCTGCTGGTCCATGGTCAGGTCGGAGATGGTCATCCATTCCCCGTCCTTCTTTTTCACGGGAATCCCGAGGTCGTTCAGGAACTGGACGGATGCCGATTCCGAATTGGAGATCCCCGGAATGTAGGGGTCGATCGAGTACTCCAGCGCCTTGTGGATGGGCCTCCTGTACCTGCCCCATATCCTCAGGCCTTTGCTGACCTTCAGGAGTTCCTGGCCCTCTGCCTCCTTCATTATCTCCCTGTTCAGACCGTTGAGCCCCCAGTTCTTCCCCACAGAATCGATCTGGGAATCCCCTATGGCCCCTATTATGGCGAGGGGGGAAAGGTCGATGTTCCTCTTTTCCAGCGTTCGGGCGAGAAGATAGGTGACGCCGGCCCCCGAGATGTTCCCGTCGATCCCGGTCGTGACGGGATTTATGTGGATTATGTTATCCTCCGGGGCGATGTCGCCGACGGGCTGGTGATGATCGCAGATTATGACCGTGCTCTCCTTCAGGTGTTTCCTGATCTCGTCCAGGTATCCGGACCCCATGTCAAGGAACACCACGACTTCAGGCTTCTCCTCCCCCAAAGACTCGAGGAGGTCGTCGTTCAGCTGGTGAGCCATTGTGAGGCGGAAGTCCTTCCCGAAACGGGACACGGCCTCGGCCATTATGGCGCCGGAGCATATGCCGTCCGCATCGTAATGGGAGATGATCCTGACGGTCTCCTTCGTCTCCCTGATCACCTCTTTCGCCTTCTTCGTCTTCCGAAGTATAAGCTCCAGCTCCTCCAGCACGGAAACACCCTGAAATAGAATGGTTTTGCGGTTTTTTAAGGTTTGATTTTCACCCGAAAAAACAGCAGATTATATTTTTAATATAATTAACCAAATTTATAGGCATGGATAGCAAAAAGGGGTTCTACATAACGACCACCATTCCTTATGCGAACGCCCCTCCCCACATAGGCTTCGCACTCGAGATAATACAGGCGGACGTCCTGGCGAGGCTGGAGAGGCTTAAGGGAAGGGACGTATTTTTCCTCACCGGAACGGACGAGCACGGCACTAAGAATTATCAGACGGCCAAGAAGCAAGGACTCACTCCGCAAGCATTTGTTGATAAGAATGCTTCTTTCTTTAAGAAACTTACCAAGGTTCTCAATATTTCCAATTCATACTTCATTCGAACAACCGATCAGAAGGTCCACTGGCCCGGAGTGATTGAAATCTGGAAGATCCTGGCAAAGAAGGGTGACATATACAAGAAGACTTACGAGGGATACTACTGCTCCGGGTGCGAAAGGTTCATCACAGAGAAGGATCTCGAAAACGGGAGGTGTCCTAACCATCCGAACATTGAAATCCAAAGAATTTCAGAGGAGAATTACTTCTTCAGGCTTTCAAAATATTCCGACCAGATAAGGAAGCTGGTGGAATCTGACCGGCTGGAAATCATTCCGGAAAAATGGAAGAACGATTTCCTGGGACTGATCAAGGACGGGCTGACAGACGTCAGCTTCTCCCGTGACAGGAAGCATCTTCCCTGGGGAATCCCTGTTCCCGGGGACAATAAACAGATCATGTATGTTTGGGCGGACGCCTTAAGTAACTATCTTACAGGAATCGGGTTCCCTGATAAGAAATACAAAAAATACTGGCCTGCGGACATACATGTGGTGGGTAAGGACATGCTGAGGTTCCATGCGGGCATATGGCCGGGGATGCTCCTGGGGGCGGGAATCGACCTCCCGGAGAGGATCATCGTCCACGGCTTCCTGACGGTCAACGGCCAGAAGATGTCGAAATCGCTCGGGAATGTCATCGACCCGGTATATCTGGCAAAGGAATATTCGCCCGATTACCTCCGGTATTTCCTGATAAGGAACATACCCTTCGGGGACGACGGGGACTTTTCTGTCAGCGAGATGGCCGAAAGGGTGAACAACGAGTTGGTGTCCAACCTGGCAAACTTCTGCTACAGGACTCTTTCCTTCATCGAAAAGACCGGATCGGTGATAAAAACAAAGGGGTCAAAAAAAACTGACAAGGATATAGAAAAGGAAATTAAGAAAAAAATCAGGCTGACCAAGGAATCGTTCGACGGTTTCAGGTCCGACAGGGCGATAAAGCACATACTGGAGATAGGCGATCTGGGAAACGGATATTTCCAGGAGCAGCAGCCGTGGGTCCTCGCGAAGAAGGACAAGAAGCGTTGTGATGAGGTCCTGGCCCTCGCTGCCAACATCGTCAGGGATATCATCATACTGATAAAGCCGGTTACTCCGGATTTCTCAGGGGAGATCGAAAAGCAGATGAATCTCCCGAATCTCAGGTGGGATGATCTCTCCAAAGAGTTAA
>CAZEXF010000133.1:0-3205 GCA_964516855.1 uncultured archaeon
GTTTCCCTTGTTTTAAGGGTCTTCTTCACATGCTTTTCACCGGTTTCCCTTCTTTTGACCGTGGGACTCCCGGACTTTTTACGGGGGCGGGGCCTTTTTCCCGTCTTCTTCCCTTTCCCGTCTTGCTTGGAGATTTTAGACCTTCTTTTCCTGATATTTTTAAGCAGCTTTTCGATATCCGAATTCCCCTTCCTTTTTGCCATTTTACCCCTCAAACAGCTCCCCAAGATTGTACTTTTCCGCAATAGTCCGGTTTAACTTGAACCATGCAGGGAGACCTCTCACTCCGTCCCCACTATAATCTTTATCCGAGAAGTATAAATAGGATAGAGATACCTGGTTTTGTTTGACGGGGATGCCGTACGATTCCAGCTCCCTTCCGTTAATGAAGGTGTCGATGGAGTTCCCAGAGGAATCGAGGGAGCCTTCAAACCTTTCCATGTAAGCGGGGCCGTCCTCGCTGAAATAATAACCCTTGTCAATCTCATCCTCGATCGGGAGGTGCCAGACGGAACCGGTCTCGTTGTCAAGGAATATCCTCATATACGGGACAGAGGTTAGGCTGTCGTTGATAATGCTTACCGAACTGCCGTTTCCGGTGTTGAAGCAGGAGATGGACCCTGAAAGGTCGGCGGAATCCCCGAGAACAATTCCCTCGTAACAGCTGAAGGTCACCCCTGTGATGTTCGCTGCCACGAGTATCTTGCCGGAATCACATTCGCCCTTGTCGAAGGTTACCTCGCCGGAGCAGCTGCCCGCCGTGTTCATTCCCCCTGTTAAAATCCTTTTCGCATGGTAGGGATAGGGGCTTTTTTCAATCGTTCTCGTCACAAGGCCGTTGGTGTTTAACGGGAAAAGGGGGTCCTCCATGCCGATGAGAGAAACGTTTACGTTTTTTGTTATCCCGTTTCTTTCTATGCCAATGATCCCGAGGGGATCTCCAACGGAATAATTCAGTAGCGAACTGAACATCAGGTTGAACCCGTCATAATTGTCTATCGTCAGGTTGGAATAATTGACATGAATGTCAAAGTTGGTCGGAACGGCACTGATCCTGGACAGCCATTCGTTAACGGTATTGTTTACCATTATGAGCGAGGCGTTTCCCCCGTAGCTTCCGTTCTCCATCATTTCCTTCAGGGTGGCGTATGAATCGTTTATCGGATTGCCCGTCAGTATGATACTGTCGCCGATTCCTATCAGCCCCCTTTTTCCGGATGTCACCAGCGCCCTTTCAAAATCCTTCTCCACACTGACACCGACCTGGTGGGCCTGGTCCGCCACGATCCTTTCGTAATTGTAACCCCCCCTGGAATTGAATGAGACGTAATGGGTGATGAAGATCGTGGCAGGAACGACAATCAGAATCGCTATCAGAGTGTAAAACTGGCCCCTCATCTGGTTCCCCATATAAATTATTAATCGATATGTTAATATTAAACCATGCTCTATGAAAGACTTGTCGAACTTTATGATTTTCTGGAGAATAACCCGTCCAGGCTGGTCAAAATCGACAAGATATCGGCATTCCTCAAGAACACGAAAAGCGATGAGATGCCGATGGTCACCCTGATGATACAGGGCAGGGTCTTCCCCTCCTACTCGGACAAGGAGATAGGGGTCGCACAGAAGATGATGATCAGGATAATCTCAGGTTCGACGGGCTTCCCTGAAAGGGAGGTGATCCGATATTTCAAGGAAACCGGAGACCTGGGCCTTGCCGCGGAGGAGCTGAAGAAGCGAAGGAAGCAGTCCACCCTGGGAAGGAGGCCGCTCCACGTACATTACGTTTTCGAGAACCTGAGGAGGCTCGCGTCCACCGAGGGGAAAGGATCGCAGGAAGTGAAGATGAACCTGGTGAAGGAGCTTATAATCCATGCCTCCCCCGGGGAGGCGAAATACATAGTGAGGACGGTTCTCGATGAGCTGAGGATAGGGGTGGCTTCCGGCGTTCTTCGCGACTCCGTTGCCAGGGCATTCCTTCCGCACGAAACCCCGGAAGAGAAGAAGGAATCGGTGAAAGCGGCCGAATGGGCGTGGTTCCTCCGTTCGGATTACTCCGAGATCGCGAAGATAGCGAAAGAAAAGGGGCTTCCGGGACTGAAAAAGATCAAGCCGAAGCTTGGCCTGCCCGTGCGGCCGCTCCTGGGAGAGAAGGCACCGGGGCTGAAGGACGCCCTGGATTCGTTCGAAAAATGCGCGGTGGAATTCAAATACGACGGCATGAGGACACAGATACATGTGAAAGGAGAAAGAATCTGGCTTTTCACAAGAAGGCTCGAGGACGTGACGGATGCCTTCCCCGACATCGTGAAAATGGTGAGGGAGTGCGTCAATGCCGACGAATTGATAATAGAGGGAGAGACCCTTGGGATAGACAGCGAGACCGGGTCCCCCCTGCCTTTCCAGAGACTGTCCCAGAGGATTCACCGGAAATACGACATTGAGAAAATGGCGAAGAAAATCCCCGTCCAGGTGAACCTTTTCGACGCGATCATGGTGAACGGCAAGACCCTTTTCCATACCGAGTTCGGCGAAAGGAGAAAGATACTGGAAGGCATAATCAGGGAGAAACCGGGAAAATTCGCCCTCGCCGAGCAGCTTGTGACAAAGAAGCTGGATGACGCGGAAAAATTCTATTCCAGGGCGCTCAGGGCAAAGCAGGAGGGCGTGATGGTAAAGAATCTGGAGGCCTTCTACCATCCCGGAAGAAGGGTCGCCGGGGGGATGCTCAAGGTCAAGCCCCTGATGGAGACGCTCGACCTCGTGATAACGGGGGCCCACTGGGGGACCGGAAAAAGGGCGAAATGGATGGGATCTTTCATACTCTCATGCAGAAAGGGTGACGAGTTTCTGGAATGCGGCATGATGGGAACCGGCATCAAGGAAAAGTCAGCGGAAGAGGGGGACGTTACCTTCGAAAAGATCACCGGGATGCTCAGACCGCACATACGTTCCGAGAAGGGGAACAAGGTGATGATCGACCCCTTTCTCGTTGTAGAGGTCGCCTACGAGGAAATACAGGAATCCCCCAATTATTCATCGGGATATGCGCTAAGGTTTCCCCGGCTGGTCAGGCTGAGGGCAGACGAGAAGAGACCCGGACAGGCAGACACGCTGGAAAGAGTCAAGCATCTTTGCGCGATACAGTAGGGCACAAAGCCCTGAGCGGGGGGTAACTCTGGCACACAGAGGATCAGGGTGG
>CAZEXF010000134.1:0-3094 GCA_964516855.1 uncultured archaeon
ATCTGGGAGTGATCACATATAGCCATGTTCCTCTAAAAGATCTTTTGCTTCCCTTTTTAATGTTTTGATGTCAGGAGACTTGTCTATTTCGCCCACGTAAATTTCATCGCAAAATAGGTTCAAGTCGGACGATTCCTCAGGCTGTTTAATGCCGGGTACGGAGGTTGGCAGGCCCGTTTTAGTCGTCTCGAGCCTTATTTTCCTCCCTCCCACTTTGAATTCCCTGTAAGTCATATTCAGAATTGACCGGCAAATCTTTTATATCTACCGTATGAGCAATTTGGCCCGTTCCGGATCGTGGGGGGGGGGAGCCTTCAAACCGATGCAAGTGTTTTCCTTGCCCACTTTTCGGCGTATTTGACGTCTTCTATGTTTTCCCTCATGTGCTCTAAATTTTCACCTTTCATGTCGATCCATTTACCTACGACAGATGAATTCGGATCGAATTGTACGGTGAGAAATGCGCAGTCTAATTTGGATTTATTATATGGGCAAAAATGGTTGCCAGGGTCTACGCTCCATCCCACTATCAGATTAGCTCGTGAGAAATTCTGGCCTTCTTCGGGAAGAAATTCTATCCCGTATGCTCCGCTTCCGATTTGCATATTATAATAAAATAAGGATTAACAATTAAAGCTTATTAATCAGACCGATGCAAGTGTTTTCCTTGCCCATTTTTCGGCATAATCGAAGTCTCCCGAATTTTTCTGCATGTGTTCTAAATCTTTACCTGCCATGTCTATGAACGTATCGCTTCCCATTGAAAGATAGGCAGCACCGAACAGGTTTTTCCCGCCTATTTTCCTGGGCTTGTACCTAACGGTTACAGAAGCGCCTTCTTGAATTTCGGAACGAGCTACCTCTATGATCTTCGTCATGAATACAATAATCTGGCTAAGAAATTTAAAGCTTAACGGATGAGCAATTTGGCCTGCTCGGCATCGTACTTCCAGCCCTTCGGGAGTACCCCACGTTTTACGTAGTACCTCCCGAGCCTCCTGATCTTGGACTCGGTGAGCTCGAGTCCCCTGTAGGAGGTGTAGTCCCGCTTGTTCTTTTCCATGTGAGCCCGCAGGTTCACCGCCTTCTTCAGGAGGTTGAAAAGGTCCTCGGGGAGCTTGGTGTAGACGTCCTTCCCCTTCATGATCTGGCTGATGGTTTTCTTGGTCACCATCCTGACGGAAGGTATGCCGTACTGGTCCCTTAAAATCGAGCCGATCTTTGCAGAATGCATTCCCTTGGAGGCGAACTTGACGATGATGTCTTCCACCTCTTTCGGACTGTACTCTATCCATTTGGCCTCCTTCTTGAGGGGCTTCTTGGACCCGGATTTCCCTTTCTTTCTCGAATGCATCCTTGCCATGCTAACGCACCTTCGAAAGACGACCTGATTTATATATTAGTCGCCAAACCTGTTTGATGCAGAACAGCACGCGCTTTCGAAAGAGCACGGCGCGAACCGTTCCGCTCCTGATTTCCGGACGTTCGAGACCGAACGTCCCGCAATGTGAATATAAGGGGGGAAGTATTTATAAAGGTTATTTGAACAGGTCCTTGACAACAGACACGTCGCCCTTTATCCTTTCCTCCTTCCTGCTCACGTCAGTTACCGGGTTCTTCAGGCCGTGGCCGGTCACTATGCAGACGACCCTGCTCCCTATGGGGACGTCGTCCTTCGCCTTCAGAAGGCCGGCAAGGGAAACCGCCCCCGCGGGCTCAGCAAACAGGCCCTCCCTTTCGGCAAGCATCCCCCTTGCCCTGAGTATCTCCCTGTCGGTCACGTTCCTGGCGAACCCGTTCGATTCCTCGACCGAGCGTAGGGCCCTTTCCCCGTCGAGGGGGTCGCCGCACTCGATCGCCTTGGCGATGGTTTCAGGGTTGCTGACCCTTCCGATCGGGCTTCCCTCCGTGAATGCCCGGGTGACGGGGTCGCACCTGGAGGACTGTATGCCGCAGAGTCTCGGTTTCGAATGAGACAGGCCCATCATGTACATCTCCTTGCAGGCCTTCCAGATCGCTGAGATCAGGGTCCCGTTTCCCACGGGGACGAATATGGAGGTGCCCTCCATGCGGAAGTCCATCTGGTCGATTATCTCGTAACCGACCGATTTCGTTCCCTCCCTCCTGTACAGGTAGTCCCCGAGGAGATAGGCCTTGTGGGACCTGAACGCCTCCTCGACCATCTCGGCCGCCCGCGAATAATCCCCCGAAACCCTGTAGAGCTTCGCCCCGTAGGCGAGTATCTGCTGTATCTTGGTGGCGACGGAATCCTTCGGGGTGAAGATGTGGCACGGCAGGCCGACAAGGGACGAATAAGCGGCAACGGACGCTCCCATGTTTCCGGTGGAGGCGCAAACCCCCCTTTTGGCCCGGAATTCGAGGGCCTTCGATATCTCCACCGAGGATCCCCTGTCCTTGAAGGAGCCGGTGGGGTTCACTGCCTCGTTCTTGAAATAAAGCTCGAACTTGAGCTTCTGCTCCCTCTCGATGTTCCTGGACCTGATGAGCGGGGTGCCTCCCTCTTTCAGGGATACTAGCTCTATCACCGGAAAGAACTCGATGTATCTCGAATGGGAGAATTCCCTTGAGCGGAGCTTTTCCCTGTTGACCTCCCTGCTCATCTTGAAGTAATCGAACAGGACCTCCAGCGAGCCCCCGCATTTCTCGCATCTGAACACCATCCTGTTCAGCGGGTATTTCATCCCGCAATTCGAGCAGATAATGCTTTTTTCAAACATTTCATCCCTTATTTTATATTCGGACTCGGATAATAATATCTTATGGCGTTCGACCTTTTGCAGATAATTGAAATGCTCCCGGTGATACTGAACGCGGTCCAAATACTCATTTACGTCTTCATGGCATGGTTCTTCGGATCGATTTCAATGAAGGGAATGAGAATGAAGCTGGCCTTCCCGATAAGGATCGCATTGTCGTTCGGCCTGGGTTTCGGCTGTGTGCTGGTCGGAACGGTTCTCCTACCGTCCCTCAACGTCCTGCAGGATTCCTTCTCAAAGGGCCTGCAGATTGATTTTCTCGCCGGAGGGCTCGTTTCAGCGGTGATATTCGCTGTCTGCCTGTATCTCTTCTCGAG
>CAZEXF010000135.1:0-3040 GCA_964516855.1 uncultured archaeon
AAGGCGAACGCCAGGCTGGGGATAATGCGCGAGAGGGTCGCGGAGATGGAGGTCATGGCCGAGAGCAACAGGATTCGGGAGATGAAGGCGGCGGAGTCCGAGGGGCGGAAGCAGATGGAGATGATCGGGAATCTGGTAAGAAATGTAAGAACCGAAGATGCTCCCAGACTGAATGAATCCCTTCAGAATCATGCCCGAGAACTTAAAAATTACAGGCAGAGGCTGATGAACATAAAAGAAAGCATGCTTGAGAACGAAACCATTGACGTCAGCGGCGATGACATAGATGAATCAATAGAAAATCTCTTTGAGATGATCAATACTTCGGAGAACGTGATTGTTCACATCGGGGAGTCATGGCAGGACACATTCGCACTGCAGACTGCCCCAAGAAGGGAGATCGACTGGGAGAACATGACCGATAAAGAAAGAGAGGCTGAGCGAAGGCAATCGGAAGAAAGGGCGAGAATAGCGGATGAAGAGCAAAAAGAAAAATTCGGCTTCGCATGTCAGGGTGGACATGGTACCGGTACGGGCAGTAACATCCTGACAGGGGAAACATATGCAAGAGAATGGTGCTGCGCTGATTCTGACAGAAGTGTCAGTGCTATTGACGAGAGGCATTTCTACATAAAGGGGGCACTGCAATACAAAGTTATCAGCATAAAAGAGGGCGAAGAGGGAACAGTATTGGAGTCTGAAACATTCGAGGACTCCTGTGACGGAAACACATTGGCTGAATGGAAATGCGAAGGGTCTGAACACTGGACCTCGGTTACCTTTGAATGCCCTGATGGGTGCCAGGACGGGGCGTGCATAGACAAGCAAGGCATTTTATCAGGTTTCAAAGAGTTTTCAGAGGGGGAAGAGGGCTACCTGGAGAATTGCATAGATTCAGATGGCGGAGTTGATTATTCTGTAAAGGGAACCCTGGCCACACCGGAATATAATGCCACGGACTTCTGCAGGGACGGGTCAACAGTGACGGAATTTTCATGCGGATCCACAAGGGTATCTGATGGAAAAACTGTTCCTGTTGGAAGGTATTATTCATGCCCGGACGGTTGCGAGGACGGGGCATGCGTCCAATGATAAGGAAACCGTCATCTTTTAGATGAAAATAACCACCGACCCTTCCCTCCGAGGAAGTCTTAATAAAACCCGGCCGCAATCTTAATCCATGAAAAGACGCGGGAGGTTCCTGACCGGGGTGTTCCTGGTCCTTATTCTGGCCTTCATTTTCGCGCTGGCGTGGTCGCCCTGGCTGGATGGCAAGGAAATACACGACCGGATTTTAATGGAGAAGGCCCGGAAGGACGGGACGATAGTTCCGATTGAGAACCTTGAGGGCAACGAGGAAGCCCTGCAGGAACTTATCGAAGAGAGCAGGAAGAAGGGCGTAACCGACGGGGTGTTGATATGCGATTACAGCGTGATGATGGTCCCCTTCGGGAGATGGGTGGCCAGCTGCGAGGGGGGATATTTCGTCACGTTCTGGGGAGGCGTGCTCCCGTGAGCCGCCGGAAAACTTTTATAAATGCTAAGTAATATATTCCATAAGCAAGGCGATTGATATGATGATACCCATCCGATGCATGACGTGCGGAACCCCCGTCGCCCAGTACTGGGACGCCTTCAACGAGAAGGTGGGGAAGGGGGCAGACCCCAGGAAGGTGCTGGATTCCCTCGGCATCGGGAAGTACTGCTGCAGGGCATTGTTCCTTTCGCACGTGGACATGATCGAGAAGGTCGGGAAGTTCAAGAAGTAGATTTCTTTTCGTATTCCTCCGCCAGTTCTATCGCTTTCCTTACGTCCCCGAGGGCGTATCTCCAGTTGTCGCATTCCTTCAGGATCGAACTGAAAATGATCCTCCAACTGTTTTTCCTGCGGTATTCCCTGAGGGAAGAGGCGACCTTGCCGAACCCTCCCTCCCTGAAGGATTCCCTGGCGAGACTGACGAGCTCCAGGGAGTGCCTGTACGTCCTGAGGTCCCTGACTTTCCCCTTGAGATCGTAATAATACTTGTTGAATTCAGCAACCGGATATCGTTCCATGACAATAACGTAAGAAATAAGCGTTAAATCAGTATCCCGCCTGGTTCGGGATGATGTTGACTATCGTGATCGTGAAGTCGAGGGTCTTGCCGGCGAGCGGGTGGTTGAGGTCCAGCGTCATGTCGGTCTCGTTCGCCTCCAGTATCTCCGGGAATCCGTTCGGCCCGTAGACCGCGGTGAACTGCTCCCCAATTATCGGGGAAAGGGTTATCTCCAGCCTGTCGCCTTTTATGCCCACGGTGGTGTTCCCGTACGGAAGCTCCACAACCTGGCCGTCCTCCGGCATCTGCTCCATGAACACCAGGCCGTCCTCAATACTGGTCACGGTGGCGTTCCAGGGGTAGACCACAGTGTCGTACGATTTACCTATCACGGCCTCCTCCCCGAAGTTCATGTTGAACATCTCGGCCGTGATGTTGACCACCTTCTCGACCTCCTGGACGAGAGGCCAGTCGACCGTCTGCATGGGATCGAACTCCCCGTATCCCTCTTCCGGGGGTATGGAAAGGGTCCTCGTTTCCCCCATCCTCATTCCTATGACTCCCTGGTCGACGCCCTCTATGGCCATCTCCTGTCCCACGATGAAATCATAGACGCCCTCCTGCTCGAACTCCCCGTCCCTGCTCACCACGGAATAGCTGATGGTTATGTTGTCGCCCGTACCGACCGTTTCGCCCGTGCCCGACAAGGGTCCCAGGATATCCGGCGCGTAAATGAGAACGGCAGCGATTGCTCCGACGATGACTATGACGGCAATTCCCAGAAGAAGCGGCACGCCTTTCTTCGGCTTCGGTCCGGCCTTCTCTTTCTTGATGTCCTTCATGGCGGCCGGCTTTTCAAGAATCTTTTTGTCCGGGATCCCTTCCCCGGGTTTCCTTTCCGCCTTCTTGACGGGCTTCTTCGCCTTCTTCGCCTTTCTGGACGGTTTCTTTTTCTCGGCCATAGAATTCACGGATTATCAATATTTGTCCGAGTGACTTATAAA
>CAZEXF010000136.1:0-2933 GCA_964516855.1 uncultured archaeon
AGGCTGCTGGAAGAACCAGCTAGACAGATGATTTCTTATTCTTTTTCAGGTATTCATCATCCGCGCATAGTATCCATCTCATTTCCTCGATTCCGGGGATCCTGTTTTCTGAAAGTTCAATCGTGTTCTCCTCGTCATCAATCTTCAGATATGATTCCATCCTGCCGGCAATCTCGGAAATGATCTTGTCTTCCCCCCTCCAGGGAAGAAGCTGCTCATATAACCTTGCCATGCCCTTTTCCAGCTCTATCAGGAACCTCTTTTCGGAATATGGTTTTCCCTTGCCCACCATTCCGAGGGCGCCTGAATAATTTTCAACGGTAAAGGAACCTTCCGAGATGAGCCTTACGTAATCCATGTTATAAATTCGCACGATAATTTTTAAGATTGTCCCAGAACCAGCTGGCCGTTTATGGCGGAATGGAGCCCGCTCAGGTCCCCGTGCTTTCCGAAAAGCCTGAAGGAGACCCCCGGCCCCCTGAGCTCTAGCTCCTTCTTCTTCCTCAGGAATCCCCTCTCCTGCAGGTTCACGCCGGAGATGTTCCTTAGGAGGGTGTCGATCATGCTGTCCTTCCTGAATACCAGCCCCGTCCTCTTCAGGAAGATCAGCCTCTGGCTGGTGACGAAGGCTCGGAAACCGTCCTCCTCCCCGACCCTTATCTCGTTCCCCGTCGAGAAGACCACCCTCTCGCCCGGGTTGAGGTACTTTTCCACCATATTGATAAACAAATGGAGGATTAGGTATAAAAATAATCTCTGAAAGGGGAAGAATCAGTCAGATGCAGCACATCACGGGATATGACTCCTCACAAAGCGCGGTTCCGGGACGCCCGTCATCTGTGTCAAACCTCCAGACAGGACCCCAGTCAGCCTTTGTGTGACCGTATTCTGGAAGGGGATCGTCCCATCCGTTGCAGTCCCTGATCACGTCCACGTCATTATCCCTCATGCTGTAAATCCCGGAGATGTACCAAACACGTGTTTTAGAAGGGTCTTGGCCATATATGATGCCGTTGTTTTGCAGATACCTCGTTATCTCCGTGCCGTCGCAGACGTGATACCCTTCACATCCGTGGGTCTGTATCCAGGCGTTCATCTCGTTGTAGCCGCCAAAATCTCCGTCGTGCGCCATATTAGAAATCTGTATCCTTTCAGGGACCCAAAGCCATTCAGACCTGCAATAACCGCCAATACAAATCTCGCCGGCACTCAGCTTTTCCGCGGAAACGTCATTGCCGACCTCCAGATCGCCTATCAGATATGCAGACCCTCCGACCTCAAAATCACCCTTAACATAGGCATTGTACCTCACTTCGTTTATTTCAGAGAGCGGGTCTCCGGATACCCAGGAAGAGATGTGCGCGGGGGTTCCGACTCCTACCTGCAGTCCGACTGACGGTGTCGTTGTTCCCACACCTGTAAACCCTTTCCAGTCCACCATCAGTCTTGTCACCTGATTGGAGCCATAAATCTGACGTGTCCTGATGTCAAGTGGGCGGTCCTCCCCCCACGGAGCGTCCAGCCTCAGTCCGTTTCCGCTGGGAACGATGTACAGGGCGGCCGGAGGATTCGCGCCCGTCCCTATCCCGACGTTCCCCGAGGCCTCGTCCACCACCAGGCCGTAATTGCCCGAACCGTCCGGACCTACCAGAAGGCCGCCTTTTACGGTACCGTCTCCAGAAACCGCCAGATCTCCTGCCACCTCCAGTCCCTGGAGCTTGGATGCCGAAGAGGGGTCGGTATAATAATTGGGATTGTCGGCGTCGATGAACTTGGACGCGGTCAGCGAAACGAAATTATGGTTCTCGACGTCATCAAGGGTGATTCCGCCGCCGCCGGTGGTGCCTCCGCTTCCCGTGCCCCATGAAGTCGTGCAGTCATAATCTCCGCCTCCTGTCGCATCGACGCAGAACTCCTCCGCATATATTTTGCCATAGGAAGTGATGTCCTCCATCACGTTCAGCTGGCTCGGGGACCAGTAGGAAGGATCGGTATAGGCGATGCCGATGTTCACTTTGCCCGTGTCCCGGTAAATGTTCCCCCCGTACATAATCCAGTCGTTGTCCCCGCCTCCGCCGGTGCCTCCGCTCACGCTGTGAAGGCAGTTTCCGGCGCCGTCGCATACGACTCCGCCCGCCACTATGGCGCCTCCAGCCACTATATCGCCGCCGACCGTGGTAAGGTCGCCGATTATCCGTACTTTGCCCGAAAAAATGGCCGCCCGGGCATTGGTACCGAGTGCCGTCACCATAAGTGCGGTGTTCTTACCGGTCGTCTCGATGTTGAGCCCGGTGGTTTCGGAAGCGGGGAACTTCATTTCGAAGGAATCCCCGTCCATGTCCGATGAGAAGTCGATCTGGGAGTCCTGGTCCCACTTGTACAGGCCGGGAAGGAAGGTTCCGGGGCCGACCTCGCCGGCCGAATGCCACATGCCTTCCTGGGCGAGGGCAATCGGCATGGATAAGAGGATAACGGAAACGATGAGCAGGCCAGCGATTACCCCGAGCTTCATATAGAATAATTGTCATAGGGGATATAAATAAATTCCACGGTCTCTCAGGCGTACTCGTTCTTCGTCACGTATTCGCTCTTTACGCTGTAATCGGATTTTATTGAGTATTCCCCACCTGTCTCCTCCTTCCTGTCAAGGGATACCTGCTCCGGCTCTTCATAGAAATTCTCCCTCGTCCTGAACTCGGCCGATATCTCCTCCAGTATCTCCGAGGGCTGGCTGCTGGATGTCTGGAACCTCCATATCTCCTCTCCTTTCTCCGGATCTATCGCGTAAAGATGACAGTCCCAGCAGCCGAAGCATAGCATCCCGCCGAAGAACGCGGGCCTGCAGTAGACGGTGCCCCCTGTCCTGAACCTCCAGAGCTCCTTTCCGGTCCGGGAGTCGAGGCAGTGGAGGAAATGCTCGTGGGATCCGAAAT
>CAZEXF010000137.1:0-2835 GCA_964516855.1 uncultured archaeon
CCCTGTCATATACCGGGACCCCCTCCCTGATGAAATTGAAGACTATTGGATGGCCGATCCTGACCATGTTCCAGAACTCCGTCAGGAGGTAGGGTTGCTGGACTGAAAGCTTCTTGGAGAGCTTCCTCGAGATCTCGTCAAACTCCCCCTCCATCTTTTCCTTGACCGCGGGAGTTATCTTCTGCCTGGTGTCGTCCACTATTATGAAGACGTCAATGTCCGATTCCTTCGGCCTCCAGTTCCCCCTGGCGGTCGAACCGAAAAGGACGACGGACCGTATGGTATCCCCGTACTTCTTGAGAACCTCCTTCGTGAACTTCTTGAGTATGCTTATCCTCTTCTGCTCGTCCTCAAGCTTCTCCTTTTCGGCCTTGGAGAGCTTCTTTCCGGGCTTCTCCTTTCTTTCGATCAGGTTCTCGTTTATTTCCGTCTCCCCTTTCACGCTCATCTTAAATAATTGCGGCAATCCTTTTAAAGATTTGAGGCCCGCACCCTGCCGGTCGTATATATAGATAAAATACAAAATTAATCCATGGGCAGGGGGGTGTTCTTTCTTTCAGTGATCGCCTTTTTCAGCTCTTATCTCATCCTTTCTCTCCCCCTCATATCAGCAATGGCGATAGGGGACGTCGTGGAGAACCCTTCCGGGGAAGAGCGGAAGATCGCCTTCGGGGAGTTCGATCCTTCCCTGACCATAATAGACGACCTCCCCCCCGTCGAATGCGGGGATTCCGGAACCATCAGGTTCGGGATGTACTTCGAGAACATCCCCGAAGACGTCAGTATAAGAGACATAGAGGCGCACGTGTTCAATGCGGGCACCGGCGAGAGGTATTCGGTCGGGCCGGCGGTCACCTGCTCATACGGTTCCGCGGTCGTGAGCAACCAGATGATAACCTGCACGATTGACAAGGGGAAGATGGGGACGTCCCTCCCACAGTGCCCGCTCCAGGGTATAGGCAATGTTTTCGAACTGAAGGTGACCTACGAGGCCCGGTCCGCAGTAAGGACGCTCTCCGCCGCGAAGGACATTCTCATAATCCCCGCCGGGCTCTCCCCCTCGATGCAGGTCTACTGGGACGTTTTCTCCAGTGAGCAGAGGTCAAGGGAAAGCAGGGTGAACTGCGAGACAGGGAGCATAATCAGGGTGCCGCTCTTGATCGGTCACGCCGAGGTCATTCACGGCGACATGCAGTGGAGTTTCACCCTCGGCGGAAAAGAATACGGCCCGGGGAGCATAGACTGCGGGCTCGCCTATCCCGGAACACTCACCTCCGAGGGGAGGTCCGACATCTACACCTGCGACCTTACGATCCCTTCCAGCCTCGTCCCCGACTGCGTGCCCAACGCCCAGGAGGATGTCGGGATAAGGCTGAGGAACGGGGAATTCGACATTACGGGAGAGACCCTGGTCACCCTTTACGAGGAGCCGCTGGTGATGGGGATGCAGATAACCGATTATCCCTCGAGCGCGGAATGCCAGGTAATAACCTATGAGGGGGCGTGCATCCCCAAGGATCCCCAGAGGACGGTCAGGTTCAGGATCACCGGAAACGTCCCCGACAGGGTCAAGGTCTTCGATTTCAGGTATTCCCTTGACGGCGGGGACCCCTCCGCCACAATCTGCGAAAGGATAAGCGGGGATTCGTATGTGTACGAATGTTCCGTGTTCCTGCCAATCGTGAACCTGGAAGGGCCCGGGGACCCGGAGAGAAGCGGCATGGCCTTCACCGGCTCGCAGAGGCTGAACCTTTCCGTGAACACCCAGTTCCTCAACCATTACACCCAGTTCCACGATTCCAAGACGATATCCTATACCGGGAAAATCTATGACGATACGATAGACAGGATGAACGCCATAGGGAGGCACAGGGGAATAATCAAGTATATAATGAACAATTATAAGGGCATAATGAGGTCCATCGGGGTGCTCAAAAAACTGGTCTGCTGCTGCGCCCTTTCCGATTTTGTCGAGAAGGTTGGGGGTTCCGTCGCGGACGCGACCATCGAGACGGCCGTCGAGGAGGGGATTGAGGAGGGGGCGGTCGTTTTCGCTGAATCCCTTTGGGGCGCCATCAAATCCGAGATGACGACCACTATGCTGATCGGAATATTCGCCGATCTCGGGATAGAGGGGGTCGAATGCTACCTGGAGGCCCAGACGGAGGTCCTCGAGGACGCGATGGACACCCTGGAGGATTTCGAGGCCGGTGAAGTCAACCTCGAGGACATCAGAGACAAGCCCTGCAGGGAGGGGGACACCTTCGACAAGGTCGGATGCTGGCTCGACATTTTCGGATGCGCCCTGGGGAACACGGCCAAAAGGCTCCTGGACAGCCTCACCTGCGGGGTATGGGGCTGCTTCAGCGACTGCGCCAAGGGGATAGGCACCCTCTGCTTCGCGACCGGGAAATGCTCGGCCGAACGCTGCTGGGAATGCCTCGGCTCCATACTCGGCTGCGTTGTAGTAATAACGGTCCTGATCTCCACCGGGGCGGCTGCAGGGGCGGGCAAGATATGCTCGTACGTCCTGATGGGCCTCAATGCGTCCTCGATACTGATAGGGTTCATATTCCTCTGGGTCTCCACCAGCGACACCCAGGATTATTTCGATCTCTCCATGGAGCAGATGGAGAAGAGGATGGAGGTCCAGGAAGACTTCCAGGTATCCATGCAGGATTACGTCGAGTCCCAGCAGGGATTTTTCGAGGGGATAGCGAACAGGACGAGCATATTCTCCCTTTTCGGAAGCGGGCTCCGGATGCCGACCGCCTCGGTATACTTCAGGTCGGCCTCTTCGGGTTCGCTCCTGAAATACAACGAAACGGTATATTC
>CAZEXF010000138.1:0-2681 GCA_964516855.1 uncultured archaeon
CTGACAGCCCTTATGGCATACGGGTGTCATGATGAGAGGATTTGCGGCGGCAACGGCAATGGTCATAACACTGTTATTTCTTTCGCTCCCTTCCTCCGCCTACCCCTACCTTAAATGCACGTCCGGTGAGATCGGCGCCGGAATAACGGAAGACTTCCTCTGCGTCGAACCCGGCGACACCTTCGACAAGATATATTACGGTTACGTCTATTACGAGACGGACTGGACGAAAATGGATTTTGCGGAGAGGAACGGCATACCCTGGGGCGAGACAGGCACCCTTTACATGGGGCAGAAGCTGTTCATCTCGGAGGGGGAGGGAGCGGGAGCCGAGGACCTTTCAGAGCCCGAATACGCGGAATACGTCACCAGGGATGGCGACAGCATGTGGGACCTTTACCACGAATACAGGCTCTGGGAGATAAAGGTCGAATTCTACCTCTTCCTGCAGCAGAACGACCACCTGAACTACGGGGCGGGGTATGACCTTTACCCCGGGCAGAAGGTGAGGATTCCGAGGCAGAAGATGATGAAGGAATACGAGGAATACGACCGGGAGCAGCCGGAGAGGTTCTACATATACGACAGGCCGGTAGTCATGATGGCGGAGCACACGAATGGCCTGACGGAGAGGCTCATATCCATTGACAAGAAGCAGAAATCCAAGATCATATTCGAGATAGTCGACGGGATAGACGAAAACCCGCTCGACTATGCAAGGAAGTGCTTCACGGAAAAATACGGGGAGATACTCGATACCCGGTACGCGAGCAAGAACCTTTTCGTCCTAATCATAAGGGATTACGAGGGCCGGAAGAACTTCGTCTCCTACTACGGCTACAAGAGGGCGCACGGGGGCCTGATAGGGGAATTCAATACGGACAGGATAAGGGAATACGCCCTCCAGGCCGACGGCAGCTGGGGCATGTACGAACTGATCAGCGAGATAACCGGCAGGATCGAATCCGTCCTGCAGAAGATAAGGGAGGGCGAGGCGGAGATGATGCTCCGGGAGGCGATGAACAATCATAACAGCGGAAGGGATGAGCAGGCGGTCAGGCTCCTGAAAAAAATTATCAGTGACTACGAGTGGACAAAGACCAGGATGAAGGCCTCCAAATGGCTGGCGGAGATATACGAAGAAACCGGGGATCATTCCCTCGCGTACGCTGCCTATTTCGAGGAATACAAAAGGTTCCTAACTCCATCCTACCAAAATTACGTGATCGATGACTGGGAAGTCATCTTCCTCGAGGGGTGCATGAAGGCGTCGCAGATGGTAGGCGAGTGCGAGACCGCCTCGGCACATGCGAACATGCTCATAGACGTCTACGGGCTGGAGTATCCCGGCAAGAAGAAAACAGCCGAAGACGTGATAAAAAGCTGCTCGAAAAACCTCCGGGGCAACTGCGAGGTCCTGAGGGCGGACAACCCCATAAAGGGGAGCCTGAACATCGTTTTCGTGGCGGAAGGCCTTCCGGACAAGGACGAAGTGAGGGAAAGGGCGGAAAACATGATGGATTATATCCGCATGTCAAGCGTACTGGAAGAAAACTATGACATGTTCAATTTCTTCCTTTATGAGGACACCGTGTCGGATTTCTGCACCAATGCCTTCCACCTCACTGACATAGAAAACTCCATAATAAAGAAATCCTGCGGCATGCCAGACGAAATATTCGTTTTCATATCGGGAGGGGATTTCAATCCGTTCTCCTGCTATCGTTTTTACATATGCATGCCAGGGACGGAGCCGGCTGAAGATGATAATTCAATAGTCCACGAACTTGGCCACGCGGCCTTCGAACTAAAGGACGAGTACGTGTACGAACCCGACGGTGACCATCACGGAAAGCCAAACTGCGCCCCGGACGTCGAGACGGCGAAGGAATGGTGGGGGGACCTAGAATCAGAGGGCGCCGGGTATTTCCAGGGATGCGCATACATAAAGGAAAACGTGAGGCCCACGGAGGTAAGCGTTATGACAACTTTGGATGAGACCCTCGAATTCGGGCCCGTGAACGAAAGGACGATCGAAAGCGTGTTCTACCTGCTCAGGAACGACAGGGGGCTGCTGGACCAGTTCGGAATACTCGTAGGAAAGATAAAGAACCTGCCGGGAGGGGGAGAATGAAACGGCTGATCATACTCCTGGTCTTTTTCGTCATGATCGGGACGGTCTCCGCGGAGGAATACCTGACGCCCCTCGTATACGAGCTGGAGATATCGAACATGGACGGGGAGCTGAACGTGGAGAGCGTCAGGCTCGCGAACTCCGCCATGGACTCGGCAGTCCCGGACGAGGGATACGAGGTCAGGCTGGTGACCAAAAAGGGAAAGCTCCTCGCGAGGAAGAAGTTCACGTTCCCCAACCGGATCATGTTCTCCCCGCCCCGGGAATGTTACGACGAGGGAACCTGGGAGATATCGGAGGGGAAATGCCCGGGCTTCTCCGCCATGGAAGATGTTGAAGAGTCGTACGCGCTGGTGAGGGTCCCCTACAGGGAAAAGGGAGAAAGCTTCCTCGTCTACGACCCCGAGGGGGACAGGGTCCTTTCCTACGACGTGAGCAGTTTCTCGAGTTACTGCGGGAACGGCAGGTGCGACCAGGGAGAGTATTACTTCACATGCCCGGAGGAGTGCGACTCTGGCATAGAGGACTATTTCTGCGACGGGGAGGA
>CAZEXF010000139.1:0-2643 GCA_964516855.1 uncultured archaeon
GGCATAAACATAGTCCTTTACCGCTCCGGGAAGCCTTTCATAAGTAAGTATCCTCCCGTTTCCGAGGGAGTCCCTATCCGTCCATTCAAGAAGGTTCCTGTCGTACTTCCCCGAAGCTCCCTGCAGTTCTTTCTGGGATACCCTTCTGTGGGGAACTACATCTTCCCCGCTCAGGTATCTCTCTACTTTTGAAACGAAGTCATTATTGGTATAACCGAAAGAATCCTTTACATAAGACCTGGCGCCGCCTGCAAAGTCTTTAGAACCGGAAGTCGAACCCGTTTCAATGGCCGGTCCGTTCTTCAGTCCATCTATCATGTTCTGGAGCCATTTGTCAAGCTTTGCTCCCAGAGCTTCTGCCCCGTCTTCTATAAACTTGCCTATAATATTCTTTGAATATTCAGAAACATACTTACCTTTATCCTCGGCTGTAACATACCCCTTAATTCCTTCAAAGACCTTTCCGACGTTCACTCAGATCACCCTACTTACAAATATTTTTGTTATCTCTATGTAGTAATTAATTTACCTATTTATAAAGGTTACTGTAGGGCGATATATGGCGATTTTTGTCGAAAAACAGGTGTTTTTTGGTGTATTTTCTGCTCAAAAGGTTTATTCAGTGAGGCCTTTTCGGATAAAAAGGGCGTTTTTCCGCATTTTTCGGCCAGGTCCCTGGATAAAAATGTAACAAACAATTATTCGGCATGAAACTCGTCACTCACACGTTCCATCCTTCGGAATACACGGCACACATAGCTTACAGGCTGACAAATATACTGCGAGAGAGCGGTTACGATACCCTTCCAAAAAGGATACCTTTCGGCGAAACCGGGTGGGGAAAGGCATTGTCACGGGCAGGTGCGACGGAAACGCTGAGAGCAATAGTCGGTAACAGGGAGCTGTTCGAAGAACTCGCTTCCGGAGGAGACGTGGATTATATAATAGACCTGCACGCAGGGGATGAGAGGATAACAAACCCGAAAAACAGGAGCGCGGAGGATCTTCCTTTCGAGAGGGAGAACTACGTTTCCCTGAAAAACGGAGGGATGTTCTACAGGAGATGGCAAACCAGCAGGGGGTGGACTGGCATAGGGGTGGAGATTCCTCAGGTATACAGGGAATCTTCAGAGAAATTCCAGAAGATAATAGATGAAAGAACATCTTCAGGGGATATGGTAACCAGGAACAGGTGGGAACCGTGGACTCCATGGGGACATTTCAAGAACGTATGCGACAGGAAGGCCACGCTGGGGAAGTACCCTCCGGACATAATAGCGGAAAAGATAGCCAGGAGGCTCATCTCGGACGAGTTCAGTTCCGGTTAATTACCAGCATAATTTTCGAATAATAACGCCGTTATATTTTTGGAATTCGGCGAAAGCTTTATATATCTTATTTACAATATGGACATAGAATCGTTTAAACATTATCCGAACCGGAAAACAGCGGTGTTAAGAAAAAGATTGATCTCTGGCAACTTTGGGGGAAGCTGCCTTGATCGTGGGGGAATTTTGAAACGGTTTTAGCCGATGTTCAGTAGAATCTCTAATTCTTGAAATAAGATTGTATGCCGGATATAAAAGCATTTCGCCACTCGGTCATATAGATTGGAGTGGAGAAAATGGAAATCAGCGAAATTCCGCTGGCGTCCGGTCATATGAATGTTAAAAGGGGGTTGAGTTAATGACGGACAATCTGATCCAGAAAGCGTTCGAGAACGTTTTCACCGAGGGCGGTGGGAACGGCGATCAAATAAACGAGAAGGTCAAGCAGGAATTTGACCTGGACATGATGAGTGCGAAGATACTCGTCATGGGAGCCGGGGGCGCGGGCAACAACTGCGTGTCCAGGCTTTCGGATATTGGGGTTAAGGGTGCGTCAACGGTGGCCGTCAACACGGACGCCAAGCACCTGTCGATCTCCAGGGCAGACAAGAAGCTCCTTATAGGAAGGGAGCTTACAAAGGGGCTCGGAGCGGGAGGATATCCCGACGTGGGAAAGAAGGCGGTCGAGGAGAACGAGAGGGACATAAAGAAGCTCCTCGAGGGAATAGACATGCTTTATCTGGTCTGCGGACTGGGAGGAGGAACCGGCACCGGCGCTGTCCCGGAGATAGCGAAGATAGCCAAGGAGATGGGGGCGATCGTGATATCCTCCGTCACGATGCCCTTCAAGGTGGAGGGGGCCAGGATAGGAAAGGCGGAGGACGGTCTGTACCAGCTGAGGCAGGTCTGCGACACGGCGATCGTGATCGAAAACGACAGGCTTCTGAAGATCGCAGGGAACCTCCCGCTGAGGCAGGCCTTTTCAGTCGCTGACGACCTCGTGGCCAACATGATAAAGGGAGTGACCGAGACTATATCGCAGCCGTCCCTTGTCAACCTGGACTATGCGGACGTCCGGACCATCATGCATTCGGGAGGCGTGGCCACGGTAGGCTTCGGGGAGTCCGACGCCAAGAACAGGGCGGAGGAGAGCATAATAAAGGCCATGTCCAATCCTTTGCTGGAGGTGGACTACCAGGGAGGATCGGGAGCCCTGATCCACATAACCGGAGGGGACGACCTGAGGCTGGACGAGGTCAGCCTGATAGGGGAATACGTGTCCAAGCAGCTCGATCCGGAGGCCCAGGTTATATGG
>CAZEXF010000140.1:0-2623 GCA_964516855.1 uncultured archaeon
TCCTGCTTTTCATCGGAGTTGTTCTGGCCCTTACAGTCGCATCCGGATATGCACGTTCACACCCGAAAAGATGAAAAGCTAGAAGAAGTCCTGGGCCGAAATATAATACGAACCGTCGAATGCGACACCGACCCCGATAAGGCCGCATTCCCTGCCCAGAATGTTCTTCCGGTGGCCCCTGCTTCCCATCCATGCATCCACCCGGATCCTTGCTATTCCGGAATGGATGTTTTCAACGGGAACCCATGTCGAAAGTCTTATAAAAATATACGGGAGTAGTAAAAATATGAGTGAAAAGGCGGGAGTGGAAGCTGACCCTGTCTGCATCTACCTGTACGAGGAATTTTCAATGATTACAAAGAAGAGGGAAAATGGTGAGACCGCCCTCCTGGAGCTCAATATCCTCCCTCTCAGCCTGAAGAAGAGAGGGCTTGCGGACATGGATGTACTGGGAAAGATGGAAAACCAGTGGATAAAGGAAGACACCAAAAAGATTTATGAAACCCGGGAAACCGACCCCGTGAACGTTCTCGCGGGGCTCTGGCCCCACATCGAAGACATCGAAGGCCTGGAAACAGGAGGGTGAAGTGCGGACAGCATATGGAGAAGATCATACAAACCGGGCAAAAAAGAGTACCTGGTGAAGGGAATCAGGGAATATCTGAATGAGCAGAATTCCCCCTGACCGTATTTTTGGGAAATCTTTTAACCTTTCAGACGACTTGAAAAGGGAGGTAATTCAGAGAGCTTTTCCTGTATATGTATCGCAATAATCCCATAAACGTGTTCGGGGGCGGGATGGGAGTCTATCCCGGTCTTTTTGAGGAATTTTTTCATTATCTTCCTGGAAACCCTCAGTTTGGGGCCGGCAACCATTATAAATGTATTTTCATCAGGAGTGGGATTGTTATAACTGTATATGGACACGCCGTATGAACCGCTGCGTCTATTCTCAGCTGCCGTGTATCCTACATAGGGTGAATTTGGATCTTTCACGAAATTGTCTGAGTAACTCTCAGCTATTTCCAGGATATCTCCGTCTACTTTCGCCAGTCTTATGTCAATGCCACTAAGCTTCATTTTCATGCGTATCACTTCAGTTTTGGACAGAAATTTTTTAACCTTTGCGTTAAAGGGTCATTGCTCTCAATACACCTCTTTCTTCAGAATGTCCAGTAGCTCCGCATTGAGTTCAGCCAGTTTGTAATCGAACAATTTTATCACGGAACCGACCGTTCCAAAAAGGGTGCCTGCAAATGTCCCGAAAGACAGCCTTTTGATAAAATTCCTTCTGTTCATGGATCTTACTGAGTAAAAATCTTTTTCAGCTTCATCTAAAATTTTCTTATAATTCTCTTCATCTGACTGGACCTTTTTCATCTCTTCAATGATCATCTCATATCTTCTGTTCATTTCCGATCCCCTGATGCATAGGGCCATCGACAACAGGGAAGCCGGTAAGGCAAATCCGGGAGGGTTCAAAATCAGATTGGAAGTATTGTCCTTGTGAAAATCCCCCACGCATTCCTCCAGATATTCCAGCTCGTCCCCTTCACTCTTCTGCCAGTGCGGATAAAGGGCCTTCGAATGGGGTTTGGTGTATTTGCGGACCAGCCGGAAGAAGGTGTCGTTTCCCTCTATGATGTTCCGGACTACCGGGTTTTTCTCCCCGTATTCCTCGAACTTGCCGCGGATTTTCCCGTAAAAACCGGTCCCGGGGGTTCCTTCTCCCGAGAAGACGCTTTCGAAGGATTCCGTGAAATCCTCAATCCCGTAAATTTCCCCTATCAGTGTTACTTTCGGTGAGTCAATTCTTTCTTTCTTCAGAGACATGATTAAGATAAAATGAGAAATCTTTTAACTGTTTATTTCTCCTTCTTTTCGGTCGTCTCTTCCCTGTTCATTATCCGCTTGTATATCACCAGGCCCGCCAGGATGACCAGGACCACCGAAAGGATGGCGAGGAAGAACTGCTGGTCGGTCATGATCATCGGGGAGGAAGAGGGGCAATCCTGGACGATGTCGTGATAGCCGGTGTTCCAGGTGACCGACCCGTGCCTTACCGTTCCGGAGAAACTGATCTGCCCGGAGGATGTGGTGGCGCGGAGGAGGAAGGTCTTGTTTTCTGTCTGGTTCGTGTCTTCCTGAATGCAGAAACCCTCGTTCACGTAGTAGAAGGAGGATTTCCAGCCCTCCCTGGGGTCGTATATCTCCCCAACCCTCCCGGCTGGGGTGGTAACGTCGATCTTGACGTCGTAGCATCCGGTCCCGAAGCCGTCGAGGAAGACGGTCACGTTGTAGTCCATGCATTCTCCTTCTATCCCCATGGAGACCTCCTGGGAGAGGGCGGAATGGTTGAGAATCAGGGTGAAGATCAGGAAAGCGGCTACAGAAAGAATCCTTGAAATCATCATGCCCACGTCTTCCTGCCCATCTTTATCTTGAACAGGCTCTCCAGGAAATCGGTCCCGGCATAACCGGCGAGCAGGGCGAAGCGGATGTCGTCCGCGATGAAGACGCCGACCATCAGGCCGAGGCCGCCCGCGGCGAGAAGGGAGATTGCGATGTATTCCGGCCTCATTTTCTTCTTCTTCGTAGGGGAGGACCTTATCTCCTTGGATAT
>CAZEXF010000141.1:0-2494 GCA_964516855.1 uncultured archaeon
CTTTCCGTTTACACCGAGGTCCCGGGAACTCCCGGATACAATCCGCCCGGCATCGGCTCTTCGCCTTCCGGCATACCCACGGTCACCGGGTGCAGCACTGAATTCGTCTTGGTGACGGAAGAGGCCATAAGCGTCGGACAGGGTGAGCCGCATTACCTTCAAATAACCTTGGAAAACACGGGCACCTGCAACCTTACCGGCATCGTGCTCAGGCTTTACGTTCCGGACGGATGGATTTCAGAGGGAAAGGGCCTCTCAGGCCTTGATGCCGGGGAGAAGGCAGGACTGGAGATGCTTTTGAAGCCGCCGGAATCTTCCGCCGGAAATTTCAGCGTCACGCTCGTGGCGGAAACGGGAGATCTCAGGGAGAGCAGGGACATCCGGGTGGAGGTCAGGGAAAAAGCCGCGAACGAGAGCATCGACAGATACATCACGGAAAGCATGATCAGGGAGGTGAGGGAAAGGATCGGGGAGATGCTGGAGAACGGGATGGATCCCTACCAGGTCCAGCTCCTGCTCAGCAGGGCCCTGGAATCGCTCGAAGAGAAGGACTACCGGCAGGCCAGCTCCCTTGCACAGCAGGCGATGAAGACCGCCGACGAAATGATGTCGAAGGACCAGACCTACGGGGAGGAGCAGAACCCCCGGGTTCAGCTGATGATCAAGCTGATCACCATACTGTTCACGATCGCGATCATAATATCGATACTCATAGTGGCTACCGCGATAAAAAAGGGGAGAAGAAGGTGGTACCTGTTCAATCCCCGATGACCCTCTGCTCCTTCATGTCCCAGAAATCGTCCAGGACCGCGGACACCACTTCCCCCTTCTCCACCGCGACGGTCGCGTTGTGGGGCGTGATTACCTGGGCCACGATCATGCCGCCCCTGTTCCCGTATCCTGCATGGGAGGAATCGAAGGTGAACCTGAATACCCAGCACTGGGGGCATCTCGCCCTTATGGTCTCCAGATGTTCGATGCCGGATCCGTCGAACTGGTACGTCGGGGAGGAGACCACGAACCTCCTCGCTATCTCCTTGCTGTCCTCCTCGGTATAGATCTTTTCTAGGTCCTCTTCCGGGGGGCTGCATTCTCCCCCCTCGCTCCTGAAGAGGGCCCACTCCTCGCATATCCTGCCGTCCGGAAGCCTGCAGTATCCTGCCTGGCCCGCCTTCGTTTCGTACATCTCAACCGTGCCGTTCCTGTCCCCGCAGTAAACCGCCGCCGGGTTCGGAATCTGGGTGTTCTGGTTTTCCGATGAGACGCATCCAGATACGGTGAGCAGGGCCAGTATGCCTATCAGGGCAGTCGCCTTCATTAAATCTTTCATCGCTGTTCCACCTTATCAATTATATTGACATCGGGATTAATATTCATAGCGTGAAAGCGAGTATTGCAAACACGATCATGGAAAACGCAAACACCGCTTTCTCGCCCATTTTCTCACCTCTCTGCTTGATGATTGGAAAGGGTTCAAGAGTACGCTTTCGGTTTTGTTCGGTTTTTTCCGAAACTGGAGGGCGTTTTCCGGATATTTAAGGGAACCGGGAATGAATATCTATTATGGACAGTCATGAAAGGGGAAGGCTGGAGGGCAACATATGGAAGTTTTACGTGTTCCAGACACTGAGCGCCCTTACCTTTTTCGTACCGGTTATAGTCCTGTTCTGGCAGGAGAACGGGCTGAACCTGACCCAGATAATGGTCCTGCAGTCACTCTATTCCCTGGTCGTGGTGGCGCTGGAGGTCCCTACGGGATATTTCGCCGACGTATTCGGCAGGAGGAAATCGCTTGTATTTTCAAGCATCTTCATCACGCTGGGAATCTTCGCCTACGGACTGGGGTTCAGCTTTTACCAGTTCCTGGTCGCGGAGATATTGTGGGCCGTGGGGGTTTCCCTGGTTTCCGGCACTGACTCGGCGCTGGTGTACGACACCCTCAAGGACCTGAAGAGGGAGGAAACGTACAAGAAAATAATGGGGAACGGGGTCTTCTATTACCTGGTCGCGACCTCCGCGGCAAGCGTGATAGGGGGAATCATAGGGAAGATCGACTTCAGGTTGACGTTCTTTGCCATGATCCCTTTCATGGCCCTTCTGATCCCGCTTTCTTTCAGCATCAGGGAGCCGCGGAGGCACAGGCCGATATTCGAGAGGGGCTACCTCCTCGAGCTTTTCCGGACACTGAAACGGTCAGTAATAAGGAACGAAAAGATCAGATGGCTGATCATCTATTCGGCAGTCATCATGGGGTTCAACACAGCAGTGTTCTGGCTCTACCAGCCCTATTTCGTGATGACCGGCATGGACATCGCGTATCTGGGAATCGTCTTCGCCGCCTTCAACGGGGTCGCCGCCCTGTGCTCGAAATACGCCCATCGTATGGAAGAAAGGCTCGGACAGAAGTATTCCCTGATAATGCTCATCCTCCTGACTGGTGTCAGCTATCTGCTCATGGGCAATTTCGTCCTTCTCTTCAGCTTCTCCTTCGCCT
>CAZEXF010000142.1:0-2492 GCA_964516855.1 uncultured archaeon
TACATCGTTGAGCAGGCAGAGGGAGAGTACTATAACGGTGTTATATGCGTTTCTCCCGGCCCTCGGAAGAAGGATTATTCCCTCCAGCACCAGACCTATGTGAAGAAGGAAATTGGCCGAACCTGCCAGGATCTCCCCCGCCTGTACGTAAAGGTTCCAGTAGAGGATTATGGCCGACACAGTCCAGATACCGTATTTGACCAGGTAGACGGAGGTGAAGAGTGCGAGAAGCTCCGGAACCCTCCTGCCGGAAAAATACCTGTAGCATATCACGGAGAAAAGGATCACGGAAAGGGGGCAGTCGGCTATGACGATCCAGAACAAGGGAGAGCTTGCGATAAATTCGTCGATATAATAGTAGATGCCAATTACAAAGCCGATCAGGTTGACCGCGATGAGAAGGACGAGGGTTTCCCTGCTTCCGAAGATCCTATCAGAAATTTCCGTAATCATGTCATTTCCCCAGGTCTTTAACGGGGACGCCTCCGGAGAAGGAGCCGGGAGGAACGTTCCTGTTCACCAGCGAATAGGCCGCGATCCTGGAATTGTCACCAATGGTCACTCCCGGGAGTACCAGGGTCATTGCGCCGATTAGGACGTTCTTTCCGATCTTCACCTTCCCTTTCCTGTACTCCCCCGGGATGAATTCATGGGTAAGTATAACCGTGAAGCTTCCTATGGTCGTGTTGTCCCCTATCTCAATGAGTTCCGGGAAAAAGACGTCAAAGTTGCAGCCGAGTATGCGCACGTTCTTTCCGATCTTCATTCCAAGCTTCCTGTAGACTTGGTTCTTGAACTCCCAGTCCGGCATCAGCTTGCAGAGCCATATCATCACGTAATTCTTGAGCACCCTCGCCGGCCTGTTAACCTTCTTCCAGTTCCTGAGGGACCTGTCCCCGGCGGACATCCTGAAGCACTGGGTCATCCTTTTCCCGTTTCTCTTTTCCATACGAGCCTCCCGTCCTTGCGGATTTCCAGGACCCTGTGGTTCGGTATGAACGTCTCCTTTTCCCCTTCCCTGAAAAGGAAATGGTCCTTCTTGATCTCGGTGATTTCCTTTCCATCGACCGTTTTCCTGTCTCCCGGGGACCCCCTGCTGATGAAGGTGACGGACGACCTTTCGATCCCTCCCTCCCATTTCAGCCTGTTGAGCGTCTGGAATACCATGTTTATTATACCGGGAACAGGAATAAAACTGAATGGCTATTTTTTCAGGAAAGAGACGTCAAAATAAGGCTGTATCTTCTCGCTCTTCCCGCATCTGGGGCACTCGTCCGTTTTTTCAAATATTATGCAGCATTTGCCGCATATCCTTTTCTCCCTCAATATCCTTTCCATCGTCCCACCACTGCAGAAAAATTTGTTTATATATAATGATTAATTCTTATAAAAGTTTTTTTAACTGACCAGTTTAACTGCCATTCTTTCCATGTCTATCAGGGCGATCTTCCCCTTTCCAGGGTTTATGCAGAGCGTCTTCCCTATCCTGTCCATGAAATTCCCGCTCATCTCCGGGGATTCGTGTATGTGTCCGTGCAGGGTGAGCAGTGGCTGCTCCTTCTCTATGAACTCCCGGATTGCCCTGCTTCCAGTATGCTCCCCGTTATACAAGAGGTCTAGATTGGTGCCGTAGGGAGGGGCATGGAAGACGAAAACGGTTTTTCCCGGGTCGCTGCTCTTTCCCAGCCTCTCGAGGTCCTTCCTTATCTCTTCCTCCTTCTTTTCCCATTCCTTGAACAGGAAGGGGGTCGGGTTCACGAAAGAGTACCCGGTTACATTATATTTCCCCAGCCTGCCTGTCTTCATGTTGGTTATCTTCAGGCATCCCCGTTCCTCCGCCTTCTGGAGAACGTCCATGTTGACGCCGAAGTCGTCGTTTCCCATCTGCACGAAGACCTTCACTCCTTTCCTGCTAAGCTCCCCCATGGCGGGCACGAGCAGGAGCTCGATGAACATCCTCTGCCTGAAAACGTCGAAGCCGGGGGACAGATCCCCTCCGATCATGACGGCGTCCGCCTTTATTCCGGCAGCCTCCCCTTTCAGCCTTTCAACGATCTCTCTGTCCCCGTGGATGTCTGTCACGTAAAGGATTTTCATACTAAGAAAAACGATGGGATATTTAAATAGCTTCCCGGGAAGGACGCAATAGACCGGTCGGGATTTTCACATTGGAAGCGAGCGGGCATTGCGCAGTGAAGCTCCTTCTTGCTCGAACTTCTTTCTGAAAGAAGTTCGAATGGACTCGTCGGGATTTGAACCCGAGGCCTCTCGGATGCGAACCGAGCGCTCTTTAATAACCTCCGCAAGCGTGAGCTGCTGTTTTTTGATTAACATTTTTGGGTAAAAAGGTCACCACTGAGCTACGAGCCCGAATTTTGGAAGGACCGCTTAATCTGAAAATGTAAGCAGTCACACTATTCTATTTGTCGTGTCTTTTATTTAATGTATTAAAAGAATTAATATAATCCCTTCGTGGTCAGGATGATCAGCAT
>CAZEXF010000143.1:0-2469 GCA_964516855.1 uncultured archaeon
CATTATCAACTTCTTCTGGAATGGAGATGTAATTGAATTCGTAATGGTATGTAGGGTTCAAGATAGGAGGGCCGTCATCTACCAAAAAAACCTCTGCCAAAACCCTCTTTTCACCTCCCTTCTCCCGGATACAATCGTTATCAACAAAGACTTCCGTTTCTATCCATGCATCCTTATACGCCTTCTGGAGTGCGCGCAGGTAAACCTCTTTAATTATTTTATTGTTAAACGACCTCATCAATTCTTCGGAATCAGGTCCGCCGAACCATATGACATTCGAGTGCACATTTTCATACAATTCTATTTTGCAGATACCGTCTTCACAGGATTTAAAGCCTTCCTTGAAGGTATAGCTCCCTCTTGAAGGGAATCTCCCCCCGTTCCTGTATCCTGAAAACATCGGACCTGAAACGGATAGCAGGGAGATAACTGATTTTCTTATGCTTGTTTCAGAACAGAGATACTTCGGCAATCTTATTAAAGTGATGGAAACCCGTCCAGTATTTAGATTCCTTGAAATAAAAAGGGATTTTGTTCCAAGCGGGAGCCCGTCATTTTTTAATTTTCCTTCCATATTTTACTCATGAAGATCGCCATACTCTCGGATTTCCATTTCGGATTCGGCAGGGGGACGGAGAGGGAGGACGACCCGTACAGCGCCGTTTCCGAGGCTCTCGAAAAACTGGACGGCATCGATCTCATCCTTCTGGGAGGCGACCTCTTCGACAGCAGGACCCCGGACGCCGCCGTGCTTTCCAGGGCTATGGAGCTGCTCCACAGGCCTCTCCTGGAGGTCTCTCCTGTTAAATTCTCCGGATTCATGGGTGACAGGAAGGGGGAAGAGCCTTCCGGCATGGCCCTGCTGGGAATCCCGGTGGTCTCGATACACGGGACCCACGAGAGGAGGGTGAAAGGCCTCATCAACCCGGTGCAGGCTCTCGAAAAGGCCGGTTTCCTGATACACCTACACTGCGACGGTGCGGTGTTCGAGAAGGAAGGGGAAAGGGTGTGCATCCAGGGCCTTTCAGGGGTCCCGGACCAGTATGCCGAGTCCGTCCTCCAGGAATGGGATCCGAAACCCCTCGAGGGGTGCTTCAACATCTTCATCCTCCACCAGTCCGTGACGGAGTTCCTTTACGCGCCCGATACCATAGACCTGGGAAAAATCCCCATGGGCTTCGATTATTACGTGAACGGCCACATCCATAACCCGAAGCTGACAAGCTACGAGGGGAAGCCCTTCCTGCTGACAGGCTCTCTGATACCCACCCAGCTGAGGAAGGAGGAGTCAAAGGAGCCGAAATCTTTCTGGATTCTCGACACTAGGACAGGGGAAACCCGGAGGGTTCCCCTGGAAAGGCAGAGGAGGTTCTATTACGTCGATTTCGGCGGCAGGGAGGCGTTCGTGAGGAAGGCGGAGAGCATCATCTCGGAGAACCCGGAGACCAAGCCCATAATAAGGGTGGACGTTCCGAAAGACGTCAGCGACGAAGTCGTGAGCGAGATCGAAGCCAGATACCGGGACAGGGTCATACTTTCGGTCAGGAAGGAGACGATAGAGGAGAAGAAATTCGATTCCAGGACGCTGGAAGAGCACAAGCTTTCCGTGGAGGAGCTCGGAAAGAAGCTGCTGGGGCAGAATCTCGAGAAGGAAGGGCTCGACCCGAGGATTTTCGAGGACGTATTCGAGCTTCTCGTGGCTGGAAAGAGCGACGAGGCGGTCGAAATGCTCATCCGGGAGAAGAAAGGAAAGGACGAGGGGAATACGCCGAAAAACGTAAAAAACACTGAAAACGGGGATGATAGAACCACCCAGAGGAAGCTTTTTTGATCAAATGCGGCCTCTTTCGGCAAAAATATACTATATAAAGCTTTCTATATGTTAATATAGAGATTGGACGCAAGGAATGGTGATCATATGGCCAAATTCACGATCAAGATCGAGAACGTTGTCGCTTTTGCCGTTCTGGGAAAGAAGATCGTTCTGAACAAGCTTGTCGACAAGATGGACCATACGGAGTACGAGCCGGAGCAGTTCCCCGGACTGGTTTACAGGATCAGCGATCCGAGGGCGGCAGCCCTCATTTTCTCTTCGGGAAAGATCGTCTGCACCGGGGCGAAAAGCATCGAAATGTCGAAGCAGGCGATGAAGAGGATAGTCTCGGACATAAGGAAGACGGGGGTTTCACTTCCGACGAAATACAAGGTTTCGATCGAGAACATCGTGGCTTCCACGAAGATAGACGTCAAGCCGAAACTCATGCTCGAGGACATCTCGCTTCAGCTCCCCGAGGTCGAGTACGAGCCGGAGCAGTTCCCCGGCCTGGTTTACAGGATGAAGGATCCGAGGACGGCGTTCCTCCTTTTCGGGTCGGGCAAGATAATATGCACGGGCGGAAGGAACGTAGACGACATACACAAGGCGCTCAACAAGTTCAAGACCAGGCTCGAGGAAATGGGGCTGAAGGT
>CAZEXF010000144.1:0-1554 GCA_964516855.1 uncultured archaeon
AACAAATCATAGATAAATACAGGCAAAGCGAGGATGCGGTCGAAAATCCCTGTTTTTATCTTGCCTGGAGGGGGGATTCACCGATTCTCGAAGTTTTCATTGGGAACGGTCACTTCAAGAAAGAGAGGTATCTCATGAATTACGTATCGTACGGCTTTGGGAATGATTCGGTAAGGTTCTGGAATCTGGTCGAGAAGAAACTCCAAGAGAGCGGAATGCGTAACAGGGAAGGAAACAAGCCTTTTTAATCCCCGGGGACAAATTTATTCCATGGGGAACAGATACTGGTTCAGGCGCAGGAGGGGCCTCCGTTCCAGGGACCTCGGATGGGGATACGTCCCCATCAGCTGGGAAGGTTATTTGATCGTTATATTCTTCATTCTGGCCGTAATCTCGGCCATCATCTATTCCTTCTATTATTTCGGGGATTCATTCGAAAGCGCCGTATGGATAACGGTCTCGATAGCTGTCTCGATCATTGCAATCGTGATAATCGGGGAGATCAAGTCTAAGAAGGAGTGAAAAAAAATCAGCAATTTCTGTCATCTGAAAATGTCCTGCAATTTCGTTAAATTTTGTCTGATTCTGATTGTTTCTAAACACTCGAGTTCTTGGTCACTCGGAAGTATCCCGAATATGCCGATGGTTTCAAGGAACTCATTCATTTTTTTGCTGCTCAGATCTTTACTGGGTCCTGATACGATGAACTTGGTATTGACCAATAGGTAAGGGTCGGGATTCCGGGAAGCGATTATCCAATAATCTTCACCCCTCTTGTTTACTTGGTGCAGGATCAGATTATTCATCTCTGTATCTCCGGAAAGATCCTGGAATTCATGAGAATATTTTCTGACTATTCTTCCCAGGTCTCCGTGCCAGACTCCGTATTTGATGTCAAAGGTGTAATCCGTGATGCCTTTTTCCATAAGGATAATTCACGGATAGTTATAAAAATTTTACTACTTTTCGATGGTTTTTAGGAAAGAATAAAAAGCTTCCGTCCTCATTCTAAAAATGGTAAAAATTAAGATAGCCTATACGAGAGACCCTGAAATCGGGGAGATGTTCATAGACCTCTCCGCGAACGAGGCTGTACTTTTTTCTTCGGACGGGAGCGGTTATCCCATGAAACTTACCGGGGATTATGATCCCAGGAAAAACAAAATTTACATGGAAGGGGAAATTGAAAGGGATTATTACGAAAACCTGAAAATCCTTTTAGGGGGAAATCTGGATAACGTCAAAAACCACATAAGGAATGAGCTATCCCCCATCGAGAGCGAAAATGAAAGAGAGTACGGCAGGGGGCCGAAACCCATGAAGAGGTCCCTCACGAAAAGACATCCCCTCCCCTTTAAGACCTGGAAGGGCCGGCCGAAAGATATATCCTAATTTATTTCTCCGTTACAATATCTTATCATGAATCCCTCCGAGATCCTTTCCTCCGAGGAGACCCTCTTCAGGAACCAGGAGGCGTTCAACCCCGACTACGTCCCCGACCAGTTCCGATTCAGGGATTCCATATAAAAGAGTCTATACTCCTCTGGATTTGAA
>CAZEXF010000144.1:1564-2438 GCA_964516855.1 uncultured archaeon
TTCCCAGCTGAAGGAGATGATGTACTGCATCAGGCCGGCCATCTCCAAGGGGCGTCCCTCTTCCGCTTTCATAATAGGCGAACCGGCAACCGGAAAGACCACTACAGTCAGGATCATCTTCGACCAGCTGAAGGAAAGCACTGACAAGGTCATCCCCGTATACGTCAACTGCCACCTTAGGTCTTCCGCGTACAAGATAACCGCGGAAATAAGGAAGGCGGTGATAGGATTCTACCCGCCGGACACCGGGATCCCCATAACCAGGGTCCAGGACGAGGTCTTCCAGGAGCTCGCCGAAAAGGGCAAATCCCTCGTGGTCTGCCTGGACGACGTAAACTACCTCTTTTCGAACGACATGGCGGACGACGTGCTTTACACGCTCCTGAGGGCCCACGAGTCCTACCCGGGTGTCAGGACCTGCGTCTTCGCGGTCTCCACCGAGGAGGTGCTCCACAGGCTCGACCAGAGGGTGCGCTCGGTCTTCTCCCCCGTCAGGGTGGAATTCCCCCCTTACGGGGCAGGGGAGGTCTTCGAGATACTGAAGGCGAGGAGGGATCACGGGCTCTACCCCGGCGTGATCGGGGACGGCCTGCTGAGAAGGATAGCCTCCCTTTCGAAGGACCTCAGGTTCGGGATAGAGCTGGTCAAGCAGTCGGCCATTACGGCGGAGGCGGACGCGTCAAAAAGGATAACATCCGGACACGTGGAGAAGGCGGTAAAGTCCCTGAAGCCTCCCGAGGCGAGCAACGAGAAGATGATACTGCTCTCGATCGTCAGGGAGAAGGGTTCCATAGAATCCGGAAGGCTCTTCGGGATGGTGAAGGAGCAGATCGACGTCTCGTACAGTTCCTTCTACCGCATGCTGCGAAAGCTC
>CAZEXF010000145.1:0-2397 GCA_964516855.1 uncultured archaeon
AGGGCATGATCCCGAGAGGGCGTCTCAGGACGGCAAGGACATCATTTTCGAGATTTACATGGGCCTCAATTTCAAGAAAATATGGGAAGAGAGAACAAGAAACGTGCCGGAAAACGCGCTGATCTCCGGCCTGAACATAAGGACATCTGAATACCCGGAATTCGAAATGAATTATTCGCTGAAACTCTGGAATGACAAAAAGAGTCTTGTAATCCAGGTCGGGAGCGAGCAGTCCCTCGTGAACAAATGGCTTTATTCAAGATTCGGAAAACCACGCCCGCATATAATCACGGACGGGCAAAACGTGCTCGAAATAAGGAAACTGGGTTCTTTCGAAGATTATCTGGAGGGGATGGGGAAATTCCTGAGAAACGATCGCCACTATTACACGAACGATCCAGTCAAGTTCCTGCTTTTCAAGGAACACCTCTACGGGGCCGGGGAGGAATTGCTGTCGCTGGATGAGAAAGGAATGGCAAAGAGTGCGAATGAACTGGGTAAAAAATTCGAACTGAAATACAGGTCACTGACATAATGACCTTTGCATGCGATTTTTATTCCATCCTTGCATATTTATCCTATGGCACACTTCATTTTCCGGCTGTGCAGGAACAGGAACGCGATGGAGATGGTTCCAAAGGAAAGGATCAGGCTCGATTTGTTAAAGCTGGCAAAGGAATTCAAACGGGTTGATTTTAAAACAAAGCAATTACTATCCATTGAAATTGACAATGTAAAGGCCAGCATCTATCCCGACGGAAGGGTTTTGCTTTTCGATACGGATGAGGGAAAGGCGAACGGATTGGCTCCCGAGATTTTCAAGGCGATAAAAAAACATTCACTGAAAAACGGGAAACTTCAGGGGACTGCCCTTTTCGTGGGAAGGTTCCAGCCCTTCCACATGGGGCACTTCAAGGTCGTGAAGGACATCGTCCGGGGATACGGGAGGATCGTGATAGTGATTGCCGGACCCGATCATTCTCCCACACTGAAAGACCCGTTCACATTCAGGGAGAGGGAAGAGATGATCACGAAATCCCTGAGGAGGGCGGGAATAAGGGATTTCGAAATACGTGCGATCAGGGACGTGAAAGACGATGCAGAATGGGAAAGGGAGATACTCCGTTTGGGGAATTTTGACGTCGCTTTCACCCGGAACGCCTGGACCGGGAGGTGCCTCAAAAAGGCCGGGATAGAAGTAAGGAAGCAGAAGAATTACGAGAGATACAGGCACTGCGGAACCAAGATAAGGGAACGGATCATTCACGGGAAGAAATGGGACGACCTCGTCCCTGATGAAGTCTTCGATTACATCAGGGAGATCAAGGGAGAGGAAAGGATAAGGAGACTTTCAAAAAAATAAAATGAGACATCAGCCATGAAAACGAGCCAGCCTTTTCATTTTTTCCAAGAATTTCTCCGCGTATTCGATCATCTCTTCTGCCGTTTCCTTGCTGTATTTATACCTGTAATCCGCATTTTCCCTGGCTTCCATGGACGCCGAGAAATAATCAAGATAAATAACTTCAATCTTTCCCTTCTTTGAAAGATTCTCCAGGACTATCTCGACCGCGAAATGCCTTCTCTCCCTGAGGCCCATGGAGAAAAGGACGGCCCTTGCGGAATGGAACATCGAATAATAGCCCTTCACGATTGCCCACTTGAAATCCTCATCCTCGAGTGCCTTCCCTGCCTTTTCCAGGTCATAAGCAGACTCTTCGAACTCCTTTTTGATAAGTTCAGGGTCCGGCTTTATTTTTTGCAGATATCCCTTTCTTATGCAGTCCTCTATATTCATTATACCAGCTCTATCCTGTCCTTCTCCACCCTCCCGTAAAAGGCTGGGTCCTTTTTGCTCATCCTTGCCCACTCTGCCTTGGTAAACAGGGAAAGATTTAATTTTTTATTGAATTTTTTCCTTATATGCCGGATTTCCTTTTCAAGATCATGGAGTCTGATGTTTCCTATAATGAGTATGTCCCAGTCGCTGTCTTCCAAATCTTCTCCCCTGGCGACCGATCCGTAAAGATATATCTTTATCCCAAATGTTTTTCCGATTTTTTTCAGATCATTTGCAATTGGCAATGATATGCTATGGGTGACCTTTAATTGTTTTACTAGCCCGTTATCCCTTTTAAGGCTGTAAAAATTCATTCTCCCCTCTTTTTTCAGGAGTAAAATTCCCTTTGAATGCAGAAGTTTCAGATATTTGTTTGCCGCTCCCGCGCTCATTTTTGTTTTTTTCCTGATCACGGATTCATAAAATTCCTGCGTGGGACGTTCCAGAAAAAAGACTAGCAGTTTCATTGCGGGATTCGGCATGTCAAAAAGCTTTGAACTTGTTTTCATATATATGAAATTGTTTTCATTTGTATATAAACGTTTTTCACAGCTTCC
>CAZEXF010000146.1:0-2375 GCA_964516855.1 uncultured archaeon
CTCCTATGACGGGAACCTCTACTGTGCCGACGCCAGGACGGGAAAGGAAATATGGAGGTTCAGGACCGAGGGAAACGTTTTCAACGCCCTCCCTTTCCCGGTGGTGGGCGGGATCGTATACTTCGGTTCCTTTGACAATAAGATATACGCCGTGGACGCCAGGACGGGAAAGGAAATATGGAGGTTCGAGACAGGGAACGGGGTCAATTCGGTGGCCTTTCATGACGAGGGCATCATTTACATGGGAAGCCATGACCATTTCATGTATTCGCTGGACGCCATGACCGGCAAGGAGCTCTGGAGGTTCAACGCCGGAGACCGGGTAGGCGCATCGGCCATTGTCCACGGAGAGAGTGTTTACTTCGGCTCTGCGAACGGCATCATTTTCGCCCTGGACAAGAAGACCGGCAAGGAGCTCTGGAGGTTCAGGACCAACCATGAGGTTTGGGGATCACCCCTCTTTTCCGGCGGAAGGCTGTACGTAGGGGGGACCGACTGCCGCATGTACTGCCTGGATGCGGAAACGGGGGAGAAGATATGGGCGTTCCAGACAAGCACGGCCACCCCATCACCCATGAAGAGGGAGGAAAAGGAATTCTCCGCGGAGATAACGGTCAGGAAGGACGAATACGAGGACCGGTCGGATGACAAATACGATTTCTCAAGAAGAGTAGAAGACGTGAAGAGCGAATACCAGTTCAAAAGCGAATACACTACCAAGTCCGAATACCAGTCGAAATCGGATTACAAATAAACGATTTAAATTCTTTCAACAACATTTACTATGGACAAAGTCGTTCTCTTCGACATCGATGACACGCTCATGAAAGTACCCAGGCTGGACGTGACGATTTTTCCGGATTCGCTGAAAAAGGTATACGGGACAGACGTCAGAATGGGCGAACTTTTCGGCGGCATGACGGACCAGGGAATCATTATCCGCCTCCTCGAAAAGGAAGGGATGGAAAGGAGGGAAATCATGGAAAGGATGGAGGAGGCCAAGACCGTGGTTTCCCGCGTGTTCGCAATGAAATACCCGGAAACCCTTCGGGAATGCGTCCTTCCGGGAGCCAGGGAGCTCCTCTCAAAACTCAGGGAGGAAGGGTTCCGCCTGGGCCTGCTCACGGGGAACATGGAGGAGATGGCCTGGGAGAAAATGAGAAGGGCCGGCCTGGACGGGATCTTCGAGTTCGGCGGGTTCGGGTCAGATGCGATAGAAAGGAACGATCTCCTTCCCATAGCGATGGAGAGGGCGGAGAAAATCTTGGGAAAGAAGGTATCCGCCGGAATTATGGTAGTGATCGGGACACGCCGAGAGACGTCGAGTGCGCCAGGGTGAACGGGGCGAAATCCATCGCCGTGGCCACGGGTTATTTTTCCACGGAAAGGCTCCTTTCGGAAGGTGCGGATCAGGCCTTCCCGGACCTGACTGACTGCGATAAAATAATCGAAACGATAAAAAGCTTTTAGTTCTCGGGAAAAATCCTATGGCCCTCGAGTTCTGAGGCCGGCGTTCCCGTTGGCGATAGGAATAAAAAACTATCAGTCATGGTTTATCTATGAAAACTGAAATAGTCTTGAAATACAACGCAAACAGCTCTATTTCCGGCGAAGATTTTGACGGGCAGTCCAGATCAGCGCAGTTTCTGAAAACTTACCTTAAGAATAAAGGGTATACACCGGAAGAAATAGCTGAATTCAAGTGCTTCGGGGAAGGCGGGAAAGTGGAAAGTGTTAAGTATACGGTCAGTGGGGATCCCGAGGTGCTTGACGGTCTTATGGACTGGCATATCGGAGAGGGGAAGGAACTTTCCGGTGTCAAGGTTGACCATCTGTTTTAGATTGCCCGCTTCCGGAAACCTATTTAAATAAACGAAGGTTTAATATCACTCTAAGGTGGAATGATGATCGATTCCGTTATATTCGACATGGACGGCGTTCTTCTGGACAGCATCCCCCAGCACAGGGAGGCGTTCACAGAGGTTTTCAGGGAGAACGGGGTGGAGATATCCATGGATGATTTCAGGGAGGTCAGCGGGATGACGACCCCGGACATCATAAGGAACATCGCTGAAAGGCACGGGAAAAGGGTCGACGTGGAGAGGATGTCGGAGGAGAAGGACAGGAAGGCCATGGAGAAGATATCGGGCAACATGAAGATCTTCGACGGAGTCCACGGGGTGATCGAAAACCTGAAGAGGAACGGCTTCAGGATAGGCTTCGCCTCCTCCAGCGACAGGTCCGTGATAGAGCATTTCATGGAGAAGGGCGGCCTGAGAGGCATGTTCGATTCCGTCGTCAGGGGAATAGACCTCCACAGGTCCAAGCCGGACCCGGAGCGGCGGCGCCAAAGGATACGGTTTTGGACGGGGTCC
>CAZEXF010000147.1:0-2277 GCA_964516855.1 uncultured archaeon
GATAGAGCATTTCATGGAGAAAGGCGGCCTGAATGGCATGTTCGATTCCATCGTCATGGGCATAGACCTTCACAGGTCCAAGCCAGACCCTGAGGTCTTCCTGCTCGCCGCCGAGAGGATGGGCTCGAAGCCGGAGACCAGCGCCGTCGTGGAGGACGCAAAAAACGGGATAATAGCGGCGAAGAGGGCGGGAATGAAGTGCATAGCCGTAAGAAGCGATTTCATAAGGCCGGAGGACATCCGGAAGGCGGACGTCATAGTCGGATCGGTAAAGGAGCTCACCCCCAAGTTCTTCAGAAGTCTTTAAAATTATTATTAACCCGGGAACATATTCTATATTATGGGTGAGTGGGAAGAGATAATAGACAAGAGGTCGCGGCATTTCCCGGAGAAGATCCAGGGTATGTTTCTTGAGAGTGACGGTCAATGAAGAAAGCGGTCATTTTCGATCTGGGAGGGGTGATCGCCTGCGAGGACTGGGACGTTCACGGTGAAAAGGTCTGGAAAAAACTGGTCGGTTTCCTCGGGATAACTGAGAAAAAGGCGAAGGAAGAGTTCGATGAATTCTACCACGGGAAGGGGCTGGAGCTCGGGAGATCGAGCGAGAACGAATACTTCTCCATGCTCGCAAGGATCTCTCCCAGGAAGCTTTCGGAGACCGATGTGAGGTACTTCTATTATTCCCTCTTTTACGTGCACGAGGACGTGGTGAAATTCATCCACAGACTCTCGAAAACCAGGGAAATCTACGTCATCTCCAATGACGTCGGCCCCTGGTTCGACTACAAGATGGAGAAGTTCGGGCTGAGGCCGCTGTTCAGGAAGGTTTTCTGTTCCGCCTATGTGGGATTCAGGAAGCCCGACAGGAGGATATATGAACACGTGCTGAAGAGCATCGGGAAGGGGCCGGAGGAGGTCGTGTTCGTCGACAACATGGAGAGGAACCTGATCACCGCCAGGGAGATGGGCATGAAGACCATACTCTATGAACACCTTGACGGCCTGAAGAGGGAGTTCCGGAAGATGGGAATCAATTTGGCCCCCCGGAGGAAAACCAAAGCGGGAACCGGAAGGAAAAAGGCAAAATCCCGAAAGGTTCCGAAGAAAAGGAGAAAACGTGCGGGGAGGAACGGAAGGAAGGGTTAGGGTGTCTTTATGCATTACATAGACCTGAAATACAGGCCGGATGACGGGGACCTGATCGCGGAGTTCAGGATGGAGCCGAACGGGGTCAGCTTCGAGAGGGCGTGCAACGAGATAGCGGCGGAATCCTCGATAGGCACCTGGACCGAGGTCTCGACCATGAACTCCAAGATCGCGAAAAGGCTGAAGCCGAGCGTCTTCTTCATGGACAGGAAGAAGAGGGCACTCAAGATCGCGTACCCGATGGACCTTTTCGAGTACGGGAGCATTCCCCAGCTGATCAGCTCGGTCGCGGGAAACGTGTTCGGCATGAACATTGTGAAGAGCCTGAGGCTGGAGGACATCGATTTCCCCGAGGATTACATCAGGGGTTTCAGGGGACCCGCCTTCGGGATAGAGGGAGTACGCCGAAAACTGGGCATCTGGGGAAGGCCCCTGATCGGGACGATAATCAAGCCGAAGGTTGGCCTCACCCCCGGGCAGATGGCCGACATCGCCTACAACGTGGCCGCCGGAGGGGCGGACTTCGTCAAGGACGACGAGAACCTCACCTCCCAGAAATTCTGCAGGTTCGAGGAGAGGGTGCCCCTCATACTGGAGGCCATTGACAAGGCAGAGGAAGAGACCGGAAGGAGGATCGGGTATTCCCCGAACATAACGGCCCCTCCCGGTCTCATGGAGGAAAGGGCGGAGTATGCGAAAAAGCACGGAAGCAGATACGTCATGATCGATGTGATCGCGGCGGGGTGGTCGGCCCTGCATCACATAAGGGATCTGGACACGGGGATGATCATTCACGCCCACAGGGCCGGGCATGCGGCCCTCACGAAAAATAAGGACCACGGCATATCGATGCTCCTGATAGCGAAGATGGCGAGGCTTATAGGGGTGGACCAGATACACGTGGGCACGGCCCATATCGGGAAGATGTCCGGGTCCTCGCTGGAGACGCGGGAGATCGAGGACGAGATGGAGTCGAAATTCATAACGGAGAAGGAGGGGGAGCACGTGCTGGAGCAGTTCTGGTACAGGATAAAGCCGACCTTCGCCGTGGCTTCCGGGGGACTCCATCCGGGACACGTCCGTAGGCTGATCGACCGCATGGGAAAGAACATAATAATCCAGGCCGGCGGG
>CAZEXF010000148.1:0-2204 GCA_964516855.1 uncultured archaeon
ACGCCGGACGGGCCCCGCCCGTCAACTGGCCGGTGCGATCCCCGCGCCGCGTCACGGGCGCCGGAGGGGGCCCTGCCGCCAGTGGATCCGGCCCTCCGGTGAGCATGAATTTCCTGAAGGATTTCAACGCCATGAAGGCCGAGGTGAACGGCCTGAAGAGGGACAAGGCGGATATCCTTCAGCATGTGGCAAAGCTCGAGGAAATGTTGAACGGAAAAAAAACCCCGGTATCGGCCAAGGGTACCCAAAAGAATGTCATGTCAGACCTCAAATTCAGGGCTGAAATAGCCAAGGAGATACAGGAGATGAAAAGGATCAGGGATGAAATCCTGGAAAGCACCGGAAGCAGGGGTCTTGATGACATACTGAAGCTAAGGGACGAGGTGATGAGAAACGTCGGTGACATGAAAAGGGTGATAGAGGGGATAAAGAGCGTGGGAATAGACACGAACAAGATGAGGGAGATAGGATCGTTCATCGAGGACTTTGACGAAAGAATAACGGAAATCGAGATGTTCATCAGGAACATCAGGACTCCCAGACCCGCGCCCGCCCCTCCGCTGCCTCCGCCCAGGAGAAGCGGCTACCAGCAGCCTCCTCCGCCCGCTCCCCCACGAGAGGGAATGCCTTACCAGAGGAAAAACCTCTCAGAGATAGCGGATGATGTGGAAAGGATAAAATCGAAGCTCGACCTGCTGAAGCACAGCATAAGATCCAGGTCGGTCCTTAACGCGACTTATTCCAGGAGAAGGGATCCCAGGTCAGGTTCTCCTGTAATTATAGAATGACCACTCCTTTTTCGAGGGTTCCCATCTCATGGGTGCGAGAATATCCTCCTTCCTGGATTTTCTCTTTCTTGCAATGAGGAACATGGACACACCCGCAATTATTATTACGGCGGAAACGACTATCGTAAGAAGCATCCGGTCATAATCAGCGGGCGGTCTCTCTTCTGGCGGTTCCCTGACAAGGAATTTCGCCCTGATCAGTGAGACGATGGAATCCCTTATCCTTCCCCTCACGATTTCGAGCTGTTCTATCGCCTCGTCGTAAAGCCCGAACCGGTGGAGCTCTCTCGCCACCTCCAGCTCGTACCTTGCCTCCCTGCTGAAATTCTTCGCCTCGTCCACGTCCTTGCCCCTTTCTTCTGCGTCTCTGATCTCCTCGTCCACCTTGTCGATCAGATATCCGTAATAGGAAACGAGTTGCTCGGACTTGTATCTCATTTTTGTCGCGGAAACATTCACCGAGATGATCCCGCTTTCTGAAATCCTGTCGCCCTTGAGATCCCATTCTATGGGGTAAATCCCCTCCTCAAAATCGGATGGTATCTCGAACTCCGCCATGAAAAGGGCGGAGTCTTCAGGCTCGAGCCTGGGAACCCTTTCCGTGCTTATAGTTACCGGGATCTCCTCCGAATGCATCGAAAGTTCGAGGCCGGTCAGGTCGACGTTTCCCTTGTTCTGGATCTCGAATATTACGGCGTATGTCATCCCCGGATTGATGTCCACCCTCTCTGGATATTCCAGATAGTAATCGATGACCTCCTCCTCTTCCGGAGCCGCAGGCACCCCGCCCCCTCCGGCGGCCCCTCCGATACACTTCCCGTCAATGCATTCTATCGGACATATCATGACGTCGATCCAGCCCATCCCGTGGATCGCGCACATCCTGAGTATCTTCCCGAAACACCTGTATTCCCCGGGTATGCAGAAGGCGGAAACGACCTCGAATTCCCGGGTGGAGTTCACCACGCTGGTCGTCGTGCCGTTTATGTCGTCCCGGAGAGAGAGGTTGTAGAATCCTCCGGGAACGTTCGCGACCCAGTTCTCTTCCATCACCACGTATTCGGACGTGTTAAGCGGCGGAATCCCCGCCTCGAAATGATCGGAGGTTCCCAATACGTTGTTTGTAACGTAGAAATGCAGATTTCCGGACAAGTTAACGCTTCCGCAGTTCTCCACCGATACCATGAAAGTCGCCGGCTGGTACTGGGTGACGCTTTCTGGCATGTCCACTATCGCGATGCAGGACTGTATCTTCTGGGGGACCGAAAAACTGATGGCCACATCAACAGTCGTCAGCCACCCGGTAAACTGGGGGGATGAAACAAAAAGTATTGCCAGTATTCCCAGCAAGACGACTATGAATCCTTTGTTCATCTTCTCCTCCATATGATTACCACAAGGACGATCACGAATGTC
>CAZEXF010000149.1:0-2185 GCA_964516855.1 uncultured archaeon
TGGGGTTGTTGCTCCCGGTCTTTTTGATGCCCTGTATGATCCTGCCTGGCAGGGCACCGACATAGGTCCTCCTATGCCCCCTGATCTCAGCCTCATCTCGCACCCCCCCCAGGGATATCCGGGTAAATTTGCGCCCCATGGCCCTGGCAATGGACATCCCCAGGGAGGTCTTCCCAACCCCAGGGGGGCCCACAAAGCAGAGGATGGGGCCCTTCATATCGTTTTTCAACTTGCGCACGGCCAGATACTCGAGGATCCTTTTTTTCACCTTCTCTAAGTCATAGTGGTCTTCGTCCAAGATCTTACGGGCATGGTCAATAGCGAGGTTGTCATCGGTACTCTTTGACCAGGGGAGCTCTACCAGCCAATCGAGGTAGGTCCTGGCCACCGTGTATTCCGCTGAGGCAGGTGGCATCTTGGAAAGTCTGTCGATCTCCTTTTCAGCGACCTTGCGCGCCTCTTCGGGCATCCCTGCGCTTTCGATTTTTTCCTTTAACTCCTTCAGTTCGGCATTGTGTTCATCGACCTCGCCCAGCTCTTTTTTGATGGCCTTCATCTGCTCCCGCAGATAGTATTCCCGCTGCGTCTTGTCGATATCCTCCTTGACCTGAGACTGTATCTTGTCTCCCAGCTCCAGTATCTGCACCTCTCGTGTTAGGAGGAGGTGAACTTTATTGAGACGCTCCTGTACATTGATGATTTCCAATACCTCTTGTTTTTCCGCTGGATTGATGTTGAGGTTGGACGCGATGATATCGGCCAGGATACCGGGATCCTTGATATTCGTGACCATGTTTCTCAATTCTACGGTGAGGTGAGGCGCCAATTCTACCGCTTTTTGGAAGAGATTTTTTAAGTTCATAACGAGGGCGTCGATTTCTACTCCGGTGGCCTCCTCCTCGGGAAGCACCTTTATCTCAGCTACGAAACAGGGGTCTTCTTGTACATACCGCAGAATCTTGATCCGTTCGAGTCCCTGGACGATGACCCGTTGCGTGCCGTCCACCTCCCTCACCATACGGACCAGGTGGGCTGCGACTCCTATGGTATAGAGTTCCCCGGTATCCGGGTCCTCGATTTCCGAGCTATGTTGGGTGACAACCCCGATGATTCGGTCCCCCTCCATGGCCTCGTCGATCAATTTCACGGATTTTTTTCTTCCTACCATGATGGGGAGGATGAGTTCGGGGAACAGGACGGTGCCTCGTAAGGGTAATATGGGTAAGCGGTGAGGTATGGAGATCTTCTCCTTCCCCTTTTCGCCTTTTGACCTCGGTACGAATATCATTTCTTTCTCCTCTGTGGGCTCCCGTGTGAGACCCCACATACTCCGTTCTATTCAGCGTAAAACATAATCATGTCGTTTCCATCTGTCAACTAGTAAAATTATACCAGCAAACAGTGTGCCAACCTTGAGGTGCATTGCATCTCCACAGAAGCATTTCTCCCCCCTTGGCCAGGGGTGTGGCGGGAGCGGATGTCTCACCTCCATTCGGCCGGTGAGGTCAGATATTCCTTCACCTTCCCTAAGATAATCTTCGGTATGTCTTCCTTATTTTTGACGTTAAAAAGGGATATGTTTTTCTTTTTTGCTATTCCGTCCTTAAAACGAGCGGCGTGGACATTATGGCCCAAATGGACGGCGGTTACCCGGTTGTCGATTCGCTTAAAGAAATCAATAAGCTTTTCAAGATTAGTGATCTGCATATCCGTGATGATGAAGATGTCGGGGTTTTCCGCACGGGCGAGGAGTGCGATTATGTCGTCCAGATCCAAGGCCGTACCCCCGCCGAAGTAACGACAAATGGCTTGGTAAATCTGCTCCCTGTCGTGGCTGAATTCCAAGGCGATTTTGTTTCCCCGCAAGGCATCGCTGAAGTTATAGACAGCGGCTCTCGATTCATGTTTCAGGTAGGCGTTGCATACGCAGACCGCCCCCAGGACGGCGTGCGATAACCTCTCGCGCGGGTTGATCATGCTTCCGGAGGAATCGATGATGATGAGACAGTCAGGGATTCCCTCATATTCTCCGTGAGTCTCCCCCTCTCTCTTGGTCCAGATCTGTGTTATTCCTGGTATGATCTTGCCGAAGCTGGTCCAGACATCGATGTCGGCGAATGGTTTTCCTATTTCCCAGGGCCTGTGGGCGTGGGGATGGAGATACCCCCGCTTTTCGATGGGGAGT
>CAZEXF010000150.1:0-2041 GCA_964516855.1 uncultured archaeon
GTTCTGATTTCTAGCCAGTTTCAAATCCCGGAACCGTCGAGGAAGTGACGAACCCTTTCGGGATTTCGAAATGATTTTGGTATAATCACTCAATAAAAAAATTCATGTCATTATTTTGATAATGGGAATGAGACTATACGGGGCAGGGCATCACGGCACGGCCTACCTGTGGGGCTGTTTACCGGTAAATCTCGACATGAGCCCGAGCAAAGAGATCATATATTCCCTTTCCGCTCTCCCGAACGGGTCAAGGGTTGCCATTGAGTTTTACAGGGGCATGACGGAGGGGTATGAAATCACCAAGAGCGATCTCGTGGTGGAAGGGATAAAATTATGCGTCCATGAAACGGACAGGAATTACTGGCAGAGGATACTGGACGTGTGCAGGCACAATGAGCATAACGTTTTTCTTATCGACGACCTGAGGAGAAAGGGAGTTTCCGTCAAATACATGATTGAAACCGCAAAAAGGAAAAGATGGCTGGATGAATCCGATGCGCAGCTGGATTTGTTCGTTGATTTGGAGGAAATGCGGAACCAGCGGAAAGGGGAGATATACGCGCTCGACATAGCCAGCGAACACCTGACTACGTTCTCCAGGGAGAAATCCTTCCTCGGGCAGATCAGGGAAATAAAACCCGACATAACGATCGTCGGCTTCGGCCACTGCGATTTTTTCATCACGAACCCGTACCTTCTGGGTGGCTGCGGCATCACGGTTGACAGGTACGGGAAGGAAGAACTGCCGGAGGATTCCATGAAGGAGCTGACGCGTTTCCCGGATCATTACCTGGAATACGGCACCCCGTTCCCGGTGCAGAACGTCATGGCAGCAAACCACAAACCCCCCGAGTCCGTCAATCACAACAGGGAATCCCTGATGAGGAGAATCAGGGCGCTGGAAAACGGGAGGGTATGCAAAAACGGGAAACCGGATTACATAGGAACCTTCTGCGTCCCCAGGCCGCCGGAGGGTTTGTTCGAGGTCTACATTCAAAAGAACGAAAACGGGAAGATTTCCGGCATAATAGAGGACATACTCGGGACGGCGTATCTGGAAGGGTGGGACAAGAACGGGCTCTTCAATTTCAGGAAGAATTATTCCCCGGGTGCCATTCATTCCAATGTCTCCCAAAACGAATTACTTTACGACGGATGGTGGAATGGCACGGGAACCGAGGTCACGGGAAACATAATCGTGCCCGGAGAGCACGAGCACAACATTCAATTGAGAGAGAAAGACATGAACAGGTTCACGATGAAACCCTTCGGGGAACAATGCCCCGGGGGCAGAAAATAAGCCATAATCATCCCCCGCCGGCATCGTCTCCGCAGCGGCGGGGATGTGTCTGATGAGGGTTGGGAAGGGAACCGGGAAGGGGAAGGGGTGAACGTGATTTAAGTTAATTCAGCTGTTAAAGGGCCCGAATCCCTCCCGGGGCTCTCTTTATTGTTTCTTTTTGGATTTGACGTACCTTTCAAGCGCTTCCTTTTTTATGAACCAGTTCCTGCCTATCTTGTGAGATTCGATTTTTCCCCTTCTCGCTAAAAGGCTTAGGTATTCCTGCGAATACGGCGAACCCTTTGCCGCTTCCCCGAGGCTCATGTAACCGGAACCTTTCTCAAAGGCATCGAGATACAAGTCAAGACTCCTTTCAACATTCCTTGCCATGAAGTCGAAAAAGGGCTTCATGTCGCCCTGGTCTGCCTTTTTGAGCCTGTCATAATATTTTTTCCTGTCGACTTTCAGGACCATTGTTACGGGATAGCCGCGGCTCATCAGGAACAGATTCATCAGAAGCCTTGCCGTCCTTCCGTTCCCGTCCGTGAACGGGTGTATCTCAACAAGCCTGTAATGGATGAACGCGGAAAGCTCTATGTCATTCATACCTTTGGGGTTCTCATCGAGTTCTTTCAGAAAAGCGGCCATTTCCCCCGGGACTTTCCCGAATCTTGGCGGGCTCTTGACTGCCCCAAGGATTCTTACGTTGACATCCCTGTATTTTCCCGCATATCTGTCATCTATTCCTGAAAGTATTAT
>CAZEXF010000151.1:0-1739 GCA_964516855.1 uncultured archaeon
GGTCGTCACCGGGGTGCTTTCCAGCCAGTCCCAGAAGGCCAGGATCGATTCCGTTTGCGAAAGGCTCGGGCTCGAGTGCGTGCACATAGCGTGGGACAAGAGCGCGTACCACCACTGGGAGGAGATAATCAAGTCCGGGTTCCGGGTGATGATGACCAGGGTTTCCGGGGAGGGTCTCGGGAAGGAATGGCTCGGGAAGGAGATCACCATGGACGACATGAAGGAGCTGGGCAGGCTGCACGAGAGGTTCGGGACGCACGCCGCGGGGGAAGGCGGGGAATTCGAGACCTTCGTCCTGGACGGGCCGATATTCGGGAAGAGGATAGAGATAAGGGATTCGGTTACCGAGTGGACGGGAGTGAGGGGAACTTTCCTTATAAAGGACGCGGAGCTGGCGGAAAAATCAGACTAGCTTCCTCCACCACCATTCGTTCTCCCTGTACCAGTCGATGGTCTTCCTGAGGTCGCTCTCGAAATCGCTCTCCGGCCTCCAGCCGAGATTGCTTATTTTCGAGGAGTCGAGCGCGTACCTCCAGTCGTGCCCCTTCCGGTCCTCCACGAATTCGATCAGGTCTTCCGGCTTCCCTAGATGCTCGAGTATTATCCTGGTTATCTCGATGTTCTTCCGTTCGTTGCCTCCTCCGACGTTGTAGACTTCACCCGGCTTCCCTTTCTGGAGGACCAGGTCTATCGCGGAGCAGTTGTCAGTCACGTAAAGCCAGTCGCGGACGTTCTTTCCCTTCCCGTAGAGAGGGAGCTTCATGTCCCGGATGGCGTTGGTGATGAATTTCGGTATGAGCTTCTCCGGGTGCTGGTAGGGGCCGAAGTTGTTGGAGCTCCTTGTCACTAGGATTGGTACCTTGTGGGTTATGTGGTATGATCTGGCTATGCACTCGGCGCCGGCCTTGCTGGCGGAGTAGGGGTTCCTCGGCAGGAGAGGGCTGTCCTCCCTGAACTCACCCTCCTTTATGCTCCCGTACACCTCGTCCGTGGAGATGTGGACGAACCTGTCCAAGCCGAACTTCTTTGCCGCCTCGACGAGCTGGAAGGTTCCGTACACGTCGGTGAGCACGAAAGACCCCGCCTCCTCTATCGATCTGTCCACGTGGCTTTCCGCGGCGAAATGCACTATTAGATCGGCTTCCTTCACGAGCTTCTCGACCGTTTTATTGTCCCGGACATCCCCCTTGACAAACGAGTAATTGGGATTGTCCCTGAAGTCTTTCGTGTTGTCCAGGTTTCCCGCGTAGGTGAGCTTGTCGAGGTTTGTTATTCTTATGTCAGGATATTTGTCCAGCATGTAGCGGATGAAGTTGCTTCCTATGAAGCCCGCTCCTCCTGTAACGAGTAGTCTCATATTGTCACCTGATTCATCCATGGGGTTTTCCCGGGGTGAGGTTCCATTCGTACGGAATCTGGTCCGTGTCCGGCGGCAGCCTCTCCTCGTCCGGTTTCTCCCTGTCGTAAGGGAGGTCCGGGATGCTGAGGAAGAACGCCGTTCCCCTGCCTATCGCCTTGAAACCGTGGTAGACCCCGGGAGGGACGCTTATCAGGATCGGCTTATTGGAATCGATCACGAACTCGTTCACCTCGCCCTTGGTTTTCGAGCCCTCCCTGGGATCGTAAAGGGCTACCCTCATCTTGCCGAGGATGCAGGTGAAGTTGTCCGTCTGCTTCCTGTGGAGATGCCAAGCCTTGACCACTCCGAGGTAGGCGGTAGAGAGGTATACCTGGCCGAA
>CAZEXF010000152.1:0-1724 GCA_964516855.1 uncultured archaeon
ACCTTCTCCAGGGCGAACACCGCCGCTTCCGCGTACAGCTGCCATGACTGCGACAAATACGTAACGTCGTCGAAATACTTAACCTCGAACAGGGTGGACCCTCCCTCGCACTGGGAGGGCTGGAATATGGGGGGATCGAACTCGTAGTATCCCCTGTCCCTGAAGAATTTGTGTATCGCCCCCGTGACGGTGTGCCTGATCTTCATGACAGAAGTTAGCTTCCTCGACCTTATCCAGAGGTGGCGGACGTCCAGAAGGAACTCCTGGGACTGGTCCTTGGTTATGGGGTACCTTTCCGCTATGTGGACGGGCTGAAGTTCCTTCACCTTCATCTCGTAGCCGGTGGGCGCCCTCCTGTCCTTCTCCACCTTTCCCCTGACGACGACCGAGGACTCGATCATCAGGGACTGCGCCTTCCCGAAGTCCGGGTGGCCCTGCTTGACCGTGCACTGAATAACTCCGGAAGAATCACGGATGATTAAAAATACGATGTCCTTGCTCTCCCTCTTCCTCCAGACCCATCCCTTGATCTCGAGGGATTTCCCCACGGATCCGGGAACCTTGTCAATATTCATGGTAACTCCTTACCTTAATTTTGACGGAACGGATTAAAAAATGAAGACACCTCCGCTGAGAAAATCAGAGGTTCCATTTCCCAAGATTCCGGGTTTTCACCATTCGGATCACTGGACAAGAATTGCCCACTAATCGTTATAAAGGCAATCTGCGGATTTTCCAGGAGTGCGAAAACTTAATAAGCATTCCGTTTAACAGAATGTATATGTCAAGGACTTATGTCGAGGACGTGAGGGCCGGGAAGGACGTCACGGTGAAGGGCTGGGTCGAGAGGGTCAAGAACCTCGGAAATCTCAGCTTCCTCATCGTCCGTGACAGGACCGGGACCATACAGGTCACCGCCAAGAAGGGGGACGCCTCTGACGAGACGATGAAAACCATAGAATCCCTCGGCAGGGAATACTGCGTTTCCGTCACCGGGGATGCTGTGAAGTCAAAGATAGCGAAAAGCGGTCTGGAGATACTTCCCACCCGGATCGAGATAGTCAACACGGCCGAGAAGCCGCTTCCCCTTGAGTTCTCCGGGAAGGTGGAATCCGGGAAGGACACCCGGTTCGACTACAGGTTCCTGGACCTGAGGAACCCGGAGGTGGCGAACATATTCTGGATGCGGCACAAAGTGGTGGGGCTACTTCACGATTATTTCAGGAAGGAGGGCTTCATAGAGCTCCACACGCCTGTCATCCAGGCGGCCGGGGCGGAGGGGGGATCGACCCTTTTCAAGTTCGACTATTACGGGAAGGAGGCCTTCCTTCGCCAGAGCCCGCAGCTTTACAAGCAGATGATGATGGCATCGGGCTTCGACAAGGTATACGAGATCGGCCAGGCCTTCAGGGCCGAGAAGTTCCACACCCGAAGGCACATTTCCGAGTTCCTCTCGACCGACTTCGAGATAGCATGGATAAGGGACGAGGAGGACGTTATGGACGTCCTGGAGAGGATGGTCGTCCACGTCCTGAAGGGTCTGAAAGGCATGGGAATCGACGTGAAGGTCCCGGGGCTTCCCCTGCCAAGGTACAAGTATGACAATGTCCTGGAGACACTGAACAGGAACGGTTTCGACATAGAGTGGGGGGATGACCTCGAGGACGCCCAGGAATCGAAGTTCGGGGAGCTTATGGCGGAGAAGGGCCGGGAATGGTATTTCA
>CAZEXF010000153.1:0-1688 GCA_964516855.1 uncultured archaeon
CTCAACGACTTCTCCCGGTGGTACATAAAGATAATCAGGAACCGCCTTTCCCCCTGGTACGGGGGGAAGGACAAGGAGGCCGCCAAGTTTACCGTCATGTACGTCCTCGACAGCCTGATAAGGATAATGGCGCCGATCACGCCCTTCATCACGGAGAAGATATACCAGCTAGTCTTCCCGAAGAAGAAGGGATCGCCGGAGTCGATACACCTCTGCACCTGGCCGGGAGCGGACAAGGTGATGATCAACAGGGACCTGGAAAAGAAGATGGACGTCGCAAGGGAGATCGTGGAAGGGATCAATTCCCTGAGGCAGAGGGAGAAGGTCAAGTCCAGGTGGCCGGTTTCCACCGTGTTTTTCAGGCCCAAGAGCAAGGAGACTGGCAAAGCCGCCGAGGATCTCTCCCGCATAATAATGACCATGGGGAACAGCGAAGGCTTCGAGATAGCGGGCCAGATACCCAAAAGGGGGAAGAAGTCCTTCGAGGGGGGGGAGCTCTGCCTGGGGGAAGTCCTCACGGACAAGGCCTTCGTGAGGGAGCTATCCAGGAAGATACAGGTCCTCAGGAAGAAGGAGAGGCTGAAGGTGGACGAGAAGATAGAGCTCTGCCTTTCCTCTGACAAGAAGACCGAGGCACTGATCAGGAAATTCGAGAAGGATATCATGAACAACGTGGGGGCCTCGGGGATACGACTCGGGAAGAAGGAGCAGGAGAAGGGGGTTCTCGAATTCCAGGGGATGAAGGTCTCCGTCTCCTTCAGGAAGAAGTGACGGCCATTTATAATGCCCCGTACAGGGTTTTCATCCCCTTTCCGAAACTCTTTATGATACGGTGGGAGTTTACCACGCATGCTCCCAGGATTAATGCGTTTACGCCTGTGTTTACCGCCCTGTCCTTCATTCTTTCACCGGTCATGTAAACGTCTTCCCTGAAGGCTTCCCCGATCCCATGATTCTTCGCGTTTTCAATGAAATCCGTGAGGCCGTAGTATTTCGGATGCTTGTGCATCATAAAAAACAGTTGACAGGAAGATTTATATTTTTGTTATTCAGATGGACCAATGGTTTATCTTCCATTAACCGGTTGCAACCTATATAAGACATCCCGGCCAATTATATTCATGGTTAAAATCGGGCACATCAGGGTCGCCGCCATAATCGCCGTGGTCGTGGTCATCCTGACCGCCCCCGGGATAATCGACAGGAGCCTTCTCGGCCTCCTGGCATCCATATACCTCGTGCTCGGGATAGCCCAGGCGCTTCTATTCGCCGGGAGCAAGGGGCAGAACATGCAGTCGGGCGCCTGGCTCTTCATCATCTCCTTGGTCCTCTTCGCGGTGCTTTTCCTGGTCTATCCGATGCTTTAGAGGCGGATTGATTTCTTATACCGGGCAATAATTACGTCCCTTTAACAAAGATTTTTATAAAAGTATTTAAAACCCTTGTTCATTATATAAGAATTCGTTATGTTTTACGAAAGCCTGGACTACGGAAAGATAAGGGAAATACTGGAAGCGAAGGGGAAAAAGATACTGGTGTATCACCGGGATGCGGACGGCGTCTGCTCCGCTTCCCTGGTCATGAAATTCTTCGGCGGGTTCGAGACCGTCCCCAGGGAAGGCCCGGTAATAGACGACTCCTTCCTCAAAGATCTGATTGAAAGGGAACCCGTGATACTCGTTTTCGTG
>CAZEXF010000154.1:0-1590 GCA_964516855.1 uncultured archaeon
GGAAAGACGTCCAACGAGATCAGGAAGCCCATGTATTTCGACTCGAAACCGGAGAAGGCGAAATTCGACCGTACGGACGAGAAGATACTGCACTGCCTCGGAACAGACGCGAGGATGCCCCTGGTGAACGTCGCGAGAAACGCGGGTGTGAGCCCCGACATCGTGAAGGCCAGGATGAGGAAGATGGAGAAGGCACACATGATCCACAATTACATACTGCTTCCGGATTTCAATCTCCTCGGGCAGACCTCCTACAAGGTCCTCTTCACCCTCCACAACCTCACAAGGGAAAGGGAGGACGATTTTTTCAACTATTTCAAGCAGCATCCCAACTTCTGGTTCCATTCGAAATCCATCGGGAGATGGGACATGGAGGCCAACATGGACGTGGACGACGCCAACCATTTCCGCAGGATAATGATGGAGATCAAGTCGTGCTTTTCCGACATCATCAAAGAATACATAACCCTTCAGGTGTCCTATGTCGAGAAGTTCAACTTCTACCCCTTCAGGGCATGAGACTCCCTGAGGAAGCTCAGGCTTATAATGCCGTCATACAAATTATATGCATGGTTTTCAACATCGTTACCAGACTGATGAACGACGAAAACGCGTGCAACTTCTCCGTTTCCGTTTTCAACGAGGACTTCCCGAAAAACCTGGAAAGGCTGCAAAGGGAGGACATACTCGACGTTACCAGGTCGTTCCTCCACGTAAGGGGTGGAGAGGACGGATACAGCGAAAGGAGAATATCCCTGGACCAGATCGAGGAGATCCGTTCGAAAGGCAGGCTCCTCTTCCACAGGAAGAGGAAGATCAAGAAGAGTTTTCCGGTCAAATGACCAGGGGAAGGGATCATTTCCCGAACCACGTGTTTCCCTTCCCGGTCGGGTGCTGGGCTATGAACAGCCTGTTGATTATCCACAGGAGGATCCCGATTATCACCATGGCTACGAGTATCCAGAATATGATCACGGCATTGGGAAGTATGAAGATATAGACGAAAACCAGGCCTATTATCAAAAGGATTATGAAAAGCAGCTTGTTCTCGTTCTGGGGATTCATCTCGATCAGGCACTCCTCCGGCGGACCGGTCCGCCATGAGTAATATTAAGAAGGGGATATTATATATCCTTTCTTAACCGGGAAACCACGCAGTCTTGTCGGCAGTCACTCAGAGGAGCGTCTCCGGCCAGAAATGATCACCGATGGGCGGCCCGTTAGGGTATCTTTCTTCGATCTTCTCCAGCAGATCAAGGGAGGCCATGTCAATCTTTCCATATTCTCCCGTTACCCTGTATGTCTTGAATATCTTGGACCTTTCATATCTAGAATAATCCCCATTTTTCTCAACAGTATTTATGTGAAAATAATATTCATCGTCTTTGAAAAGGAAATTTACTATCCAGTTTTCCATACCCTGAATGGGAAAACAAGTTTTTTATCCTTATGCTACAGAGACCCGGGCCAGAATTTCTTGGGGACGTGCTGGGGCCTGCCTGGATAATTGTCGTTCAATCTCCCGACCAATAGCTTGCATTTCTCTTCCACCTCGGGAGAGTCTCCCTCCACGGGGAACGATTTTAAAAT
>CAZEXF010000155.1:0-1583 GCA_964516855.1 uncultured archaeon
CTTCGGGATTTTGTAGGAGAACCAGACCTTGCGCAGGCATCCCCCTATCTCGGAGGGATAATACCTCCCGATGGCCTTCGGACGCCTCTCCCTTTTCAGGAAATTCTCGATCAGGGAACCGAAATCGATCATGGATTATATTTGGAAGGGAAGAGTTAAATTAGCTCTCCCTTGTATGCCGCCCGTTTCGAAATCTTATATAGGCAACGATAATTCATTAATTATGAGAGTGAATTATCAGAGGAACATCCCCGTCCTCTACCTCTACAGCATCTTCATCAAAAGGGTCTCGCTGCCCGTCACCGTCCTCTACTTCCTTCTCAACAACCTGAGCTTCACGGAGATCGGGATACTGGCGGCGGTGATGTCCATAGTCCACGTGAGCACGGAAATCCACGGGGGCATCTTTGCGGACATCCACGGCAAAAAGACCTCCCTGATCCTGCATTCGGTCTTCGGAACATTGACGATGTTCTTCTATTTCGTGGGAGATTCCTTTTTCTGGTTTCTGCTGGCAAGCGTGATGTACGGGATTTCAGGGTCGTTCATAAGCGGGACGAGAAACGCCCTGCTTTACGACACGCTGAGAAAGCTCGGCCGGACTTCCGAGTTCAAGAAATTCAACGGAAAGGTCCTGCTGTATTCCCACGCCGTCAACGCGCTGGTGCTCCTTCCCATTCCGGTCATGTATATCATCAACCCGAAACTTCCCTTCCTCATCGGCATCGGATTTTTCCTGGTCTCCCTCATGCTGGCGTTCTTCTTCACCGAGCCGCCGCTCACCAGAAAATCAGAAACGGGTCTGGCGATGTACAACGTCAGGTTCATGGAGGCGTTGAAAGAGATAAGGCTCAGCAAAAAACTGTTCTCTGCCATCCTTCTTGCCATGCTCACGGCTTCCTTCGTGTTCATGGGCTCCGAATTCGTACAGCCGCTCCTGAGGATATCCGGATTGCAGATCGTCTACTTCGGGGTCGTCTATGCCCTCATGCGCGGATTCATGGGCTTCGGCGGTTCGGTTACCCACAGGCTGGAGAAACACTTTACCACGGAAAGGCTGCTCCTGATCGGCATCGCCGGAATGATGGTCAGCTTCACGGGGTTCTCTTTCGGGGCCGGAGCGGTCATCGTACTTGCGGTATTGCTGCTTAAACTCTCCGAGGGCTTCAACAGGATCATCCTGGAGGACGAGATCAACAGGAACATCAGGTCGGAAAACAGGACGACTATCCTGTCCATGTCAAGCCTCTCGCAGGCATTGTCCAGTGCCGGCCTCGTGTTCGTCTTCGGGATCATGGCCGACCTGGCCGGCGTCCAGGACATGTTCGTTTACGCCCTCGGGTTGTTTATGATCGCCGCCGTCCTGGCCATGATCTTCGTGCGGAAGAAATAGACGGTGCGGGCCCCGTACCACAGAATAACCATTCCTGATGAGTCCCCTAGACTTCCTTCATGTGGACCACTTCAGGCGTTTTCCCGGATTCGAAGGTTTCCCTGTAATGCTTTCTTGCTTCCTCTTTGACCGGGCCCGGAAACAACGACAACTGGGAATCATAGGCGAATCTCTTCAGCTGCTCCATGGT
>CAZEXF010000156.1:0-1575 GCA_964516855.1 uncultured archaeon
GTCCGAACCGGTGAGGAAAATGTTCATACGCACGCTGCTCGGGAATGCGAAAGGCATGATGAAAGACGCGGGGATAAAGGACGCAAAAATCGAGAAACAGAGGGACATGTTCACCGTGGAAACCAGCGAGGGGAAGAAGGCGCTGGAAGTACTGGGGAAGGTTTCCGGGATATCCTGGTTCGCCCCGGCGAGGGAGGTTGACTCCGGGATCAGCGACATAGAAAGGATGGTCAAGGAATATTCCAGAGGGATCGGGAAGGGCGAATCCTTCGCCATAAAGGTCGAGAGGTCGGACAAGTCGTTCCCGAAGACCAGCATGGAGATGGAAAGGATGCTGGGAAGCGGGATCGACAGGAAGGTGGACCTCACGAGGCCAGACCGCACTATCTTCATCGAGATAAGGAAAGGGAAAAGCTACTTTTACACGGAAAAGGTGCGGGGCCTGGGAGGGCTCCCGCTCTCGGTTTCCGGGAGGATACTCTGCCTGATGTCAGGGGGGATAGACTCCCCGGTGGCCAGCTGGATGATGATGAAAAGGGGATGCTTTCCGCTGTTCGTCTACTTCTCCAGCTACCCCCTTGTACCAAAGTCAGACAGGGAAAACGTGATAAAGGTTCTCGAAAAAATGAGGGAATTCTCCCCATCTCCCCTGAGCCTTACGATCGTCCCGATTCTGAAGATACACGAGGCAGTCGTCAATTCCTGCGAGCCGAAATACAAGTGCGTGATAGGGAGGAGGATAATGTACAGGATATCCGAGATTCTGGCGAAGGAGATGAACGCCAAGGCGCTGGTCACAGGGGATTCGCTCGCCCAGGTAGCGAGCCAGACCCTGGACAACGTCCAGGCCGAGGACGATGTCCTCTCCATTCCCGTCCTGAAACCCCTGATAGGTATGGACAAGGAGGCAATCATCCGGATATCCAAGGATATCGGGACCTACGGGATATCAACCAAGATAAAGAGCTCCTGCCCTCTCATGGCGAAGAAGCCGGCCACGAAATCCGACCCGGAGAAACTTTCCGGCGAGGAAAAGAGGGTGAAGTCTCTCGATTCCCTGATCAGGAATGCGGTGAAGGAAGCCGAGACCGTGAAAATAGGTTGAGAGAAAGATTTATAAAGAAATATTTATTATTTATAAGTAATAAACTAATGTGATTAATATGAAGGCTCGCCTCAGAACCGCATTGGAAGAAAATGAAATCAGGCTTTACAAGACCGCCGTGATCATGCCCGAGGGGTTTGATCATCAGGAGTATGGGAAAAAATTTGAAACAATTACAAGAGATTATTCTGTCATTGGACCTTACATTTCAAAGATTGCAAATGCTGGTGATTTCTTTAAGTCCGAGGCATTCTCAAGTTTAAATGAAGGGGAACAGAAACGGGTCAGAGAATATCTGGAGGCAAGGGGATACTTCTTCAAGAACTCGGAAAAATCATTCCAGAAATACCTAGAAATGCTGAAAAACGCCGGGAATTATTTCGAACATCTGATGGGAAAAAAGGGCAATTATCCCGTATTCTATGATAAAAACGGCAATATAAGCATCGAGCATAAAGAAGAGCTTCTTA
>CAZEXF010000157.1:0-1548 GCA_964516855.1 uncultured archaeon
TGGATGAGGTCCAGGACCGTGCCCTCTGCGTTTATTCCCGCCTCCCGGAAGGCGCGGAGGCTCTCCTTCGTGTTCGCGAACAGGGGGAGCCCGTTCCTGACCGCCATCGCGGCCTCGAAAGAGGGCCTGGTCTTGACGACCCCCGCGACCTCCATGTCCTTCTGAAGCCTGACCGCGTCCGCGACCCGCTTCCCTACCGTTCCGTATCCGTTTATTCCTACCTTTATCATATCATCACCCCTTGAATTTCAGGGCGGACTGCCTCAGGGCATCTATCGCCGGAAGCGTGCCCTTTGCCAGGAAATCGAGGAAGGCGCCTCCGCCCGTTGAAACGTGCGTGAACCGGTCAGCCACCCTGAACTTGTCGGCCGCGGAGGCGGAATCCCCTCCGCCTACGAGGCTCACGGCGTCCAGCCCGGATATGTGCTCGGCCAGCTCTCTCGTCCCCCTTTCGTAGGGGGCCTTCTCGAACATTCCCATCGGGCCCGCCCAGACTATCGTCCCGGCCCCGGAAAGGATGTCCTTGTAGGCGCTTATCGTCTCCGGGCCGATGTCGAGGCCCATGTGATCCGGGGGTATCGAACCGGCGTCCACGACCCGTGCCGGGCCGTTGTCATCCGGGCTCCTGCTTACCATGAAATCCTTCGGAAGGACGATCCTCTCGCTTCCGAGAATGCCTTTCATGAATTCGGTGGTTTCGGGGTCGAGCCATTCGGAGTCGAATTTCGATTTCCCCGTCTCGAGCCCCTTGAGCTTCATGAAAATGAAGGCGAGCCCTCCCCCGACCAGTATCCTGTCCGCCTTCCCGGAAAGCGTCTTCAGCGCGTTCAGCTTGTCCGCCTTGACCCCCCCGATAACCGCGACGAACGGCCTTTCCGGGTTGCGGAGAACCCTGCTTATCTCGTCCACCTCCTTGTTCAGGCAGAAGCCTCCCGCCCCGGGTATGAGCTGCGGTACCCCAACCATGGAGGCGTGGTTCCTGTGGGAGACGGAAAAGCACTCGTTCACGTAGATGTCCGCCATGGAGGCGAGGTCCCTGACGAATTTCCCGTCGTTCTTCTCCTCGCCGGGATGGAACCTGAGGTTCTCCAGGAAAACGATCTCCCCGGGCTTCATCCTTCCTATCCTTTCCCTGACCTTTCCGTCCGCTATGCCGTCCAGTTTCTCGATTTTCCTGAACATGTACCTGGAGAGCCTTTCCGCGACCCTGTCGGTCGTCAGGTGGGCCGGCCTCTTCCCGCCCGGCCTTCCTATGTGGAGCATCAGTATGACCCTGGCCTTCCTGTCGACGAGATAATAAAAACCGTCTTCGTCCTTTTTGGCCATGTCGCCAGCAGTGAAATATTCACCTATAAATGCCCCTTTGGTCTTTTCAGGCAATTTGTAGTATCCATCGAACATCTGCGGACCCCGGGAGTAAAGCTCACCGATTTCACCCGTAGGCACGTGATCCCTCGCCTCATCCAGCAGCTTGATGCAGTCAGTCCCGATGCACTCCTTGCCTATAGAGCCCAGTTTACTCATCTGGTCTTCGGGTCTAAGAATGGT
>CAZEXF010000158.1:0-1528 GCA_964516855.1 uncultured archaeon
TGAGGTCGCCGGTTCCGGCAACCCCAAGAGCAGGGGTATCAGAGGGAAGGTCATCGACGAGACCAGGAACACCCTGAAAATCGAGAAAGGGGACGGCAAAGAGGCCACCCTGATCAAGGAGGACTGCTCCTTCGTATTCACCCTCCCCGACAGGAGGAAGGTCAGGGTGGAGGGGGAAGTGATCGTTGCGAGGCCGGAGGACAGGGTGAAGAAGAGGTTCAAGAGGTGGTAAGGGGACTCGCATGACAAGGATGCATAAGAACAGGGAATACTATTCAAAAACCGAGTGGACCGTGAACAAGGTCAGGGAGGAGATAAACGGCGGGCTTTCTCTTCTCAAAGGGATAAACAATGACATAATAACGATATTCGGCTCCCACAAAGTAAAGCAGGCCAACAAATACTATCGGCACTGCAGAAAGACGGCTTTCGAACTCGGAAAGAAGGGGTACGCGATAATCACCGGAGGTGGTCCGGGTATAATGCATGCGGCCAATTCAGGCGCGAAAGAGGCCGGGGCCCCTTCGATAGGGCTCAGGGCCGAGCTCCTGAAAGGCGAAAAGGTCGGTGATCCTATATTCACCGAGGAGATGTCCTTCCATTTCATGTTCGTGAGGAGATTCATAATGTCCATAAAGAGCGAAGCCCTAATTTTCTACCCGGGAGGTTTCGGGGCGCTCAACGAACTCTTCGAGTATCTCGTCCTGATGCAGACCGATATAGTGGACAAGGTCCCGATAATATGCGTTAACAGGGACTACTGGCAAGGATTGTCCGACTGGATCAGGGGCAACCCCCTGAAAGAGGATTTCCTCATAAATGATAAGAAAGACATGGAACTCATCCATTTCGCGGACAGCCCTGAAGAAATTCTTGAAATAATAGAGAAATAAAACGGGATCATCTAATCGTTTTTGATAACGTAAAGTATGTTTCCTTCATGTATCAGTTTATCTTTGAATTCTTTATTGGGCTCCTCGGCCATTTTGAACGTTCTTGTTTTTTCGCCTGTTCTTTCCGGAACTATTCCTATCTTATCATAAACCGATTCTTCGATTTCCTGCAAAATATTGAACCATAAATCAGGGAAACCCGGCTGACCGTTTCTCCTCTTTACGATCACTTCGAAATATTTTCCCATCTTAAAAAATTCCTCTAAGTTTTTTATAAGGCAGCTACCTGGATGGAACCTCTGATCTCTCCACCTTGATGTACCTGGCGAAGAGGGGATGGATCTTCTCCAGCTCCTCGTACACCTTTATTGCTATCCTGCGGTAGGACTCGTGGCCCTCCTTCCCCGACCTGAGGCGGATGAAATGGAACAGCTCCCTGAGGTTCCATGTGAAAAGCGTCCTCTTCCGGAAGGCCAGGGGGACGGCGTACTGGGCCTCCTTGGGGTACTCTTTCGATATCTCCTCGAAGGCGTATTTCGCCATCTTCATGAGCTCCTCGTATCTTTCCCTGATCCCGATGTCTTCCATCTCCCTCGGGGTGGAATAGCCGTGATACGTCGTCAGGTCCTGGTTCG